>DASRYK010000102.1:0-7361 GCA_035687205.1 Methylocella sp.
AGCGGGACCGCCCGGCGCGCCGGGTCGACGGCCGAAATCCGCCGTCCTTCCGCCCATCACATGAGTCTGCTTCATGACTCTGCCGGGGAATGTGGGCGTCAAAATCATCGAAGGTCGAGTTAATAGAACCGTCCAGCTTGCTGCCGCAGGAAAATGATACTCGCATCTGCCTCTCTGGCAAGCTTAGGATTGATCTGCAGCAATTGCCGTGTGGTGAATGCGGGATATTTTTCAAGACCCGTGAGCGGAAGCCCAATCCACAGGCGCATGGTCTTCGAAGCGGCTGTTTTTCGATTGAAAGAATTGACTTGTATGAAAGAACGTATTTTGATGAAAAACAACCATTTTACAAGATGCCATAGTTTCTAGCCTGGCTCTTCCGGCGGGCAGAAAGGCGGTCTGCCGGGCCGGGGTTGACCCGGGCACGGGGGAGGAATTCAATGAACACCCTAAACCTCCGGTCGATTGCAGCCGTTGCCTGGCTCTTTGCCCTGTCCACAATTCTTTCCGCAATTCTCTGGCTCGGCTTGCGCGTCGCCCGCGCGAAAAACAGGGCTGCGGCACGGGCAGGATGTTTTTTCGACCTGCCCTGACCGGATAAGCGGTTCTCCCTGGCCTGCCTAGAAACGCTTAGGGGGCTTTTTCCTTGAGGTGAGAGATGCAGCGCAGGAGATTTTCGCGTGCGGCTGCGCGCCATATTTGCCGTGTCTCGCTCCTGCGGTAGAGACGCGCGTCATCCTTGGCAAATTTTTCCAGAATTTTGATTTGCGCCGAGCAAAAGGCAGCTTCGGTGACCCAGAAGAACTCCCTGCGGATCCTTGCAAGATCGGCGCAGAACTCTTCCCAAGGCAGTGCAAGCGAGCTCAGATCCAGATCCAAAAAGAGGTCAAGGTCATCGGCAAAGCCCTCATAATGAGCAATTTCAGCCGCTGCTTGAAGGTGGCATCCAGTAGCCATAATCATGTCATGGACGGCACAAGACTCATTGCCGCTCAGGAGCGTGTAGCGCTGAAAGAAAGCGGCGCTATCGCGGACATTCTCCGAGTCCAGTCTTGGCATTCCCCCGGCATTTCGCGTTTGGTGCACGGCATCGTGCCAGAATGCAGCGAGCGCAATGAGGTCAGGCCGGGTTGCAAGATGAGAAAACGCGCTGAGCTTTTCGAGCAAGCGCCCGATATGCTCCCAAGTATGATAAGCGCGGTGATCTTCCCGGTAGGCTTTGTCAAGCACTTCCCAAGCGCCTGGTTTGTGCCAATGCTCGAGCTGCTGCCAATATCGAGTGATGATTCCCCAATACGCGCCTTCCCGCAAAGGCGTGATGCAGTTGGTCATGCGGCAATTGTTCCGTTAAGCGGCGAAGCCGTTGAAGTTCTGCAAAAACAATGAGCTGTGGCTGGTTAGCCAAAATCGCACGGCACAGTGCCATTCCGTTGAATCTCTCCGGAAGATGGCGAGTGGGCAGAATTTATTCTTTGCCCCCCTAAACAAAGTATCCCATTGCGCCATAAGGTCAACATTTGAGCCAAGCCGAAGCAGCCGTCCGGCCTGCCGCCAAAACAAGGCCGGTCAAGATTAGCTTTGGAAGACCGGATAGGATCTTTTATGAGAGCTGGCCCTAGGAAGGAGCTGAGATATTTGCGGCTAATCCGCTCCTCTGGCACGAAGGGCTGCCATGGCAACGATCACTTGCTAAATGTAAGGCTCTGGAATTTGGGCCCTTGATCGGCGCCATCCGCATAGATTTCGAAGGCGAACTTTGGCCCCACTGTCTCCGTCATGAAGTCGACCGTCCGTCCTGCGCTGCCTCCGGCATCGGTGCGAAGCGATCCGAGCTGGCGCACACATTTCAAATAGATCTTGTAGCTTGTGTTCGGAGCCAAGCCCGCAAGCTTGATAGCTGCCGTCGTCATCTGCGAGGTTGCGTGCGATACGGTGACCGAGCCTCCGACCGTGACTGAGCCAGTATCCGTGACATTTTCGTTGGCGCAGCTGCTATCGTCATTCTGCACGAGGGGAACGGTGACCGCCGTTTGCGTCGAGAGGGGAAGCTGGACCGGGCAAGCCGAGCCATCCCGTGCCGAGATCGTGTAGGAGTAAGTCTTGTCACCGCTCCCGGCCTTCGCAACCGCTCCGACAGAACCGCCTGGCGCCGCGCTTGCCGAGGTGAAGTCAGCACGCTCGTTGTACCAGCATGTCAGCGTTTGATTCTCTGCCAAAGCCGGGGCTGGCCCAGAAAACATTGCCAGGGCTGCGAGAATTTTCCTCGAGGTCAATTGCATTGCGAACCTATGGGTGTGAGCAGCGAAGTGCTCAAGCTTGGACCTTTTTTGGTGAGAAAAGCAAGAGGCACTGGGCGCGTGACCCAAGTTCCGGGGACTTTGACTTTGGCGGCCGGAGCTACATATCTCCATTGCCGCTCGGGCAAGAGCTCTCTGTTTCAGTTCAATCTTATGGCGGAGGCTTTACGCGCCTCGTGGCAAGGTTAAAGGCTTTCTAACCTTACTGAAACTTTGCGATTTACAATAAATCTCAGGGGTGAGAGTTCTTCAGGCGCTGGATCCTCTGGCCAGTCAAGGGAATGTTGCAATGCGCGGCGGCCTGCTGAGCGCCTGCGGCTTACTCGGCGCACTCATTGGAATACCGTCCGCGCAAGCAACCGTGCACATTAACGTGGATTTAAGTGCTCAGGTCATGCATGTGCGCTCGGCTGAGGGCAGCTATGACTGGCCAATCTCGACAGCGCGGGCTGGCTACCGGACGCCGCGCGGCACGTACCGCCCGCAAGCGCTCGTTCGGATGCATTATTCGCGCAAATACCATATGTCGCCCATGCCGCATTCCATTTTCTTCGCCGGCGGCTATGCGATCCATGGCACATATGAGACACGCTGGCTCGGCCGCCCCGCCTCGCATGGGTGTATCCGGCTTGCCCCGGGCCATGCCGCCCAGCTTTACCATATGGTGCAAAGGGAAGGGGGGCGGATCACGATCACCGGGACACCGCCCCATGCCTATGCCGTCCGCCGCCGGAGCCAGGCTCCAAGCGGCTATGCCCGCCTGCGCCGCAATTCCTCCTTCTTCGAAGCCTGGCATCCGAAGCGCCACCATGCGCTGGCCTATGCGCCGGGAAAGCGCGCTGCCATGCCGGTCAGAGTGTGGCAAGTCAACCCGGTGATGCAGCAGGCGCCGCAATGGCCTGACTGGCCTTAAACGCGCTGGCGCAAGGCGCAAAATGCGCCGTGAAATGCCGCAAGAAGGGCGCTTGCCACGTGATCGCATGAGACGGGATGGCCTCCCGCTGCTGCCAGACTGAGTCGAGAACCTCGATCACATAGTCGAAATGACTTTGTGTGTAGACACGGCGGGGAAAGGCGAGGCGCACGAGCTCCCTTGGTGCCGCAATCTCTTCCCCCGTTCCGGGCAAACGGCGGCCGAACATGACACTGCCAAGCTCGACTGCGCGAATGCCGCCTTCGAGATAGAGCGCGTTGACGAGGCCGGTCCCTGGAAAGTCGCTTGGCTTGAGATGGGGGCAAAATGCGGCCGCGTCGAGGAAGACGGCATGCCCGCCCGCCGGCTGCACAACTGGAATCCCCCGGGCAACAAGGCGGCTTGCCATGTATTCGACCGTCGCATGGCGGTAACGTTGATATTCGTATTCCAGCGCCTCCTTGAGGCCGACGGCGATCGCCTCAAGATCGCGCCCCGCAAGCCCTCCATAAGTCGGGAAACCTTCGGTGAGGATCAGCAGGTCGCGGAAATCCCCGGCCCATTTGCTGTCATTGCATGCGAAAAAGCCGCCGATATTCGCCAAGCCGTCTTTCTTGGCGCTCATCAAAGCAGCATCGGCAAGCGCGAACATTTGCTGGGCGATTGCAAAAAGGCTCTTGCTCGAGAACCCTGGCTCGAACTCCTTAATAAAGTATGAGTTCTCCGCATAGCGGCAGCAGTCGATGACGAGCGGAATTTGATGCTCACTGAGGACCTCCTTGACGCGAGCGATATTCCCCATCGAAACGGGCTGGCCGCCCCCAGTGTTGTTGGTCACGGTGATCATACCGAAGGGAATTCTGGCCGCCCCTTCCGCTGCGATAAGCTCTGCAAGCTTTTTGGTATCCATATTCCCCTTGAACCGTTTAGCCGAATAGATGTCTTCGCTTTCCGGCGAAGGGAGGTCGATTGCGCGCCCCCCGGCGTATTCGATATTTGCGCGGGTTGTGTCGAAATGGCCGTTGTTTGGAATAATATCGCCGCGCTTCACGCGAGTGGCCGCGAGGATCCTCTCGGCGGCTCTGCCTTGGTGCACCGGAAAAATATGCTTATAGCCGGTGATTTCCCGCACCGTGCCCTCGAATCGTCGCCAGGATGCGCTTCCCGCATAGCTTTCGTCGCCGAGCATCAGTGCTGCCCATTGGCGCGCCGACATAGCACCTGTCCCGCTATCGGTTAAGAGATCGATCGTGATATCCTCCGCATCGAGGAGGAAGACGTTGTGATGAGCGGCTGCGAGGCGGGCCTCGCGGTAGCTGCGCGTGGTGATTGGCAGCGCTTCGGTCATTTTGATCCGGAAGGGCTCGATGATCGTGCGCATGACGCTTCTCCTCCCGATAACTTGTCTTGAAACCGGATGGCAGGATTTAAATTGGAAGCGCTTGCGCTAAAGTCCACACAAGCGGGCTTTGCCAATGCTGCGCGGCAAATCCCGCCCTTGTATGGAGGCGGTCATGCAATGGATGATCTACGGCGCCTATGGCTATACGGGCGAGCTTATCGCCCGCGAAGCGAAGCGGCAGAGCGGGCGCCCAATCCTTGCAGGCCGGGATGCCGCCCGCATTGCCTCCTTGAGCAGCGAGCTTGAACTCCCGTCGCGGGTTTTTTCGCTAGAGACGCCTCATGCAGTTACGGACGCCTTGCGCGGTATCCGCCTCGTGCTGAATTGCGCAGGCCCGTTTTCCCATACTGCTTTTGCCATGATGCGGGCTGCGCTTGCCGCGAAAGCGCATTATCTCGACATCACCGGGGAAATCGAAATTCTCGAAGGCGTGCATGGGCTTGGCACCGAGGCGAAGGCAGCAGATGTGGTGCTCTGCCCAGGCGTGGGCTTTGATGTGGTTCCGACTGACTGCATTGCCCTGATGCTAAAAAAAGCGATGCCCGATGCCGCGAGCCTGGCTCTTGGATTCGATACTACGGACCGCGAAATGTCGGCGGGCACCACTAAGACTCTCGTCGAAGCGCTCGGCAAGGGCGGCAAAATCCGCCGCGGCGGCAAACTGGCAGATTACCCGCTGGGCAGAGGGCTAAGGCGCATTGATTTCGGGCGGGGTGAAAAGCTGGCAATGCCCATTCCCTGGGGCGACGCCGCATCGGCTTATTACACAACGGGCATTCCGGATATCACTGTCTATGCGCCGGTATCACCGCCTTTGGCGGCTTTTGCCAGGCTAACACCGGTCTTGGCTTTTCTATTGCAGCCGGAGTTTGTGCAAAAGCGGGTCTCGAAGATGATCGGAGGAAAAATTAAAGGCCCGGATGAAAAAGTGCGGAGCGCTGGGCGGAGCTGGGTCTGGGGCGAGGCGCAAAATCCCAAGGGCGAGCGCCGTGAAATCCGCATCGTGACTTTGAATGGTTACGCTCTGACGGTCTACAGCGCCCTTGCCGCTGTCCGCTTCATCCTTGAACACGATTGCCCTCCAGGGAGCTGGACGCCAGCTGCGCTTATGGGGGAAAGTCTGATCCTCAGCCTGCCAGGAACATCGCTGCTTAACACACCGCCGCAAGCCGCCTGAAAGGCAAGACTTTGCTAAAGCAACCCGGATCTCGAACGTGACTTCACACAAGCGCAGCTGGACCGTGCCGAGTGATGAAGATCTCGGCCTCCTCAAGATTGAGAACGACTCGGGCCTCTCCATCAGTGTTCTCCCCAATGGCTGCATCTTCGCGATCGAATACCGCCGCGAAGGCCGGGTCCTAATGATCAATCAATTGCTCGGCTCCCCGATTGGCGGGGGGATTGGACGGATTTATCTTCGCTGCGCGGGCAATCCGCCAGCTTGCTTTGAGATCATGGGCCCGCGCGCCTCTGTCTCATTTTCCGCGAACACAGACAGTTTCCTATGGGAAGGAGAAACGCGCGGCTTGCGCCATTATGTGACTCTCGCGCTCCATCCTGAGGAGGCAGCATGGATCTGGCGGGTTGATGCCGCTTATGAAGGCGGCAAGACGGTGAGCGCCGATGCCATCTTGATCCAGGATATCGGGCTCGGCAGCCGGAATTTTCTGATGAACAACGAGGCCTATGCCTCGCAATATATCGACCATCACATCGCGCATCATAGCCATTATGGGCCCGTCATTATGTGCCGCCAGAATCTCGATCAGGAGGGGCGAAATCCCTGGCTGCTTCATGCATGCCTGGATGGCGCGGCCGGCTTTGCAACCGATGGGCTTCAGCTTTTCGGCCCCCGTTTCCGGGGCGTTGATGCGTTTGGTTTCCCTTCTGGCACGAGCCTCCCCAGCATCCGGCTTCAGCACGAGCTTGCCTGTGCCGGCCTACAGTCCCGCCCCGCGGTGCTGGGGCGTGAGGCGCAGGCAAAGTTCCGCTTCATGGGCCTATTTGTTGACGATCATCCTGGCGCTTCAACCGGCAGCGATCTGGCGCGGCTCGATGCTATCCGATGGGTTCACACGTCAGGATCCAAACTTCGCAGGATTCCGCTCGCGCGGAGCGTCGTCCAGGACGCGGCTCCGGCTGAAGCTCAGCCAATCAGCATGAGCGGCCTTTCACGGCTCTACCCTGAGCGCATGCATGAGGAATGGGCGGATGGCACGCTCCTGTCGTTTTTCATTCCCGATCTTCCGCACAACCGCCATATCATTCTCGGCGCGAAGGAGGGAGCCGTCACGCGCCGCCACGGCACACTGCTGCGCTCGGGGCAGGCGATGCTTCCTGATGACGCGACTCTTTGCGCCACGTGCTGGATGCAAGGAATTTTCGCTGCACAGCTCACGATCGGAAACACCTCTTTTCACAAGCTCTTTTCCGTTTCGCGCGAGCCTTACAACATCACGCGCGCGGGCGGCCTGCGAATTTTAGTCGATGCCGGCGGCGGCTGGCAGCTTCTGGCCGTTCCATCGGTCTTTGAGATCGGCCTCGCCGATTGCCGCTGGCTCTATTTCTTGAAAGAGAGCAGCGTGACCGTGCGCGCCATTGCCTCGGGCACGGATCCGGCGATGCAATGGCAAATCAAAGTTGAAGGGGCGCCTTGCCGGTTTCTGGTCTATGCCAGTCTCGCTGGCGGCGAGCGCGAGTTTGATGGCGGCGCGCGGATCGAGATCGATTCCGGAGCCAAGCGTTTGTC
>DASRYK010000103.1:0-16075 GCA_035687205.1 Methylocella sp.
TTTCCGCGCCATCGCACATTTCAAAAGCCGCAGGATGGTAGGCAGCGTGTCCGGTCCATCCTTAAAACCTTACCAGAATGCTTCACGTGAAGCATTCTGGTAAGATCAGGGCTGCCGCCGGCGCATGCGCCCCGGCTCTGGCGCGGTGCAGCACGGCCCTTGATTAAAAATCCCACTAGAAATATAGACTAGCGCCCCGGCTGAAGAGCCTGCCCTTCCGGCCGCAGGCCGGAGCCAAGGCTTGCGCCCGCGCAGCGGCAGCGAAATGCAGGTTTCATGGTCAAAATCACCTTTGTCGATTCAACGGGCGAGGCCCGCACCGTCGAGGCCGAGGAAGGCTCGACGGTCATGGAAAATGCCATCCGCAACGGCATTCCCGAGATTACCGCCGAATGCGGCGGCGGCTGCGCCTGCGCGACATGCCATGTCTATGTCGATGAGAAATGGCTGCCTCTCACTGGCAAGCCGTCGGACCAGGAAGAGGACATGCTGGACTTCGCCTATAAGGTGCAGCCGAACTCGCGGCTCTGCTGCCAGATAACGGTCACGGCCGAGCTCGACGGGCTCGTTGTGAGAACGCCCGACCGGCAGGGATAGATTTTCCGCGGCGCTGCCCGCCTTGGCCAATTCCTTTTCCCGCGCCGCGCAGGAAATCCCGGCTGCGAAAAGCGCCGCGCCTTTATTGAGTGATTCAGGATTAAAGCTTCAGGCCGCAAGCCTTATTCATGCGATGACCGCCCGGAGAAAGGAATGACTGAACCCATCAAGACCGACGTCGTCATCATCGGCGCGGGGCCGGCCGGTCTCTTTGCCGTCTTCGAGCTTGGCCTTCTCGACATCAAGGCGCATCTCATCGACATTCTGCCAAAGCCCGGCGGCCAATGCGCCGAGCTCTATCCGGAAAAGCCAATCTATGACATTCCTGGCTTTGTCAGCGTCTCGGGCCAAGAGCTCGTCGATGCCCTGATGAAGCAGATCGAGCCTTTCCACCCCACATTCCATTTCAACGAGATGGCCGAGTCTCTCACGCCTCTCGGCACACCTGAGGAGCCGCTTTTCCGCATTGGCACGAGCGGGGGGCAGAGCTTTGAGTGCAAATGCGTCATCGTGGCCGCGGGCGGCGGCTCGTTCCAGCCGAAGAAGCCGCCCATCGAAGGCATCGAGGCCTATGAGGGCTCGTCCGTTTTTTATGCCGTGCGCAAAATCGAAGATTTCCGCGGCAAGCATGTCGTGATCGTCGGCGGCGGAGACTCAGCCCTTGACTGGACGCTCAATCTCCAGCCCGTTGCCAAGCATTTGACCCTCGTCCACCGGCGCGACGAATTCCGCGCCGCGCCGCATTCGGTCAAGGCCATGCGCGAGCTTGTGGCTGCCGGGCGCATGGATCTGCGGCTTGGCCAGATTACCGCCTTAAAGGGCGAAGCGGGCGAGCTTTCCGCCGTGACCTTGAAGGAGCCAAGCGGCGGCACGCAGGAGATTTTCTGCCAGAGGCTCATACCCTTCTTCGGCCTCACCATGAAGCTCGGCCCGGTCGCGGACTGGGGGCTCAATCTTCATGAAAATCTCGTCCCCGTCGGCACGGCGGATTTCGAGACCAATATCCCGGGCGTCTTCGCGATCGGCGACATCAACCACTATCCGGGCAAGCTCAAGCTCATCCTCTGCGGTTTCCATGAGGGGGCGCTCGCGGCGCAGAAAATTTATCACTACGTTTTCCCAGGCAAGAGGCTGACCTTCCAGTACACAACCTCCTCGACGAGCCTTCAAAAGAAGCTCGGCGTGAGCTGAAGCTCAAAGGGCGGAGGAAGCGCATGAGCCGCATCGCCCTTTATGCCGGCTCCTTCGATCCCCTGACCAATGGCCATCTTGATATTATTGCGCGCGCCGGAAGCGTCTGCGGCGAACTCGTCGTTGCCATCGGCATCCATCCGGGCAAGACACCTATGTTTGCGGCTGAGGAGCGGGCAAGCCTCATTGCGGCAGCCTGCCGCGAGCTTGCCGCCCCGCTCTCCTGCAAGCTCACCGTGCAGACCTTCTCGGGTCTTGCGGTTGAGGCTGCGCGCGCGGCGGGGGCGCGGCTGATGCTCCGCGGGCTTCGCGACAGCAGCGATCTTGACGGCGAGCTGCGGATGGCGGCGATGAACGCGGCCATGGCTCCGGAGATCGAGACGGTGTTTTTTGCCGCCTCGCCTGCAGTCCGTCATATTAGCGCGACATTGGTGCGCCAGATCGCCGCGCTTGGCGGCGATCCGTCGCCTTTTGTGCCCGCCGCCGTCGCGGCTGCGCTCGCCAGAAAGCGCGCAGAGGGCCAAGCGCCAACGAAAGGATCAAACGCATGATGCTTCACCGGACCTTGATCATGACCGGCCTCGCTTTCGCCCTAGCGGCCGGGCTCTTCGAGATCCCCAGGCCCGCCGCGGCGCCCGCAGCGCCTGCATCGCAAGAGCACATCATCTATCTCGACACAAAGGACGGCCGCATCACGATCAAGCTGAGGCCCGATCTCGCGCCGAAGCATGTCGCGCAGATCGAGACCCTGACGAAGCGGGGCTTCTATAACGGCATCGTTTTCCACCGGGTCATCGATGGCTTCATGGCGCAAACCGGCGACCCCACAGGGACAGGGATGGGCGGCTCGGATCTTCCGAATATTCCGGCAGAGTTCTCCTCCGCGCCCTTCAAGCGCGGCACGGTCGGAATGGCGCGCGCCCAGGACCCGGATTCGGCCAATTCGCAGTTCTTCATCTGCTTTGCCGATGCGCCCTTTCTCAACGGCAAATACACGGTTGTCGGCGAGGTGATCTCCGGAATGGATATCGTCGATAAGATCAAGAAGGGCGCGCCGGAAGACAATGGCGCAGTGACGGATCCCGACAAGATCGTCTCCATGCAGATGGCCTCCAGCAAGAAGCAGCCCCGGCCGGACAAAACTGACGAATGATGAGGATCCCCCACTTGGGTGATGCGCGGCTTCAGAATTTTCACCATAAGTTTTCCGCCACTGGGCTTTAGGCCAGTTCAGCGGCGAGTGATTCGAGTGATTTCCGAGTGATTCCAAGCGCAACGCGCTTTGCCCATCCGGCGGCGCCGGCCGGCGCAGCAGCGGGTTTTAAGGTGCTGGCGGTTTACATTTGACCTATTGTTTCAGTGACGTATCTGTTTCCAAGCTCCCGCGGACCGGCCAGCAGATCCGCGGGAGCATTTATTTTTATGACCCTTTCAGGAATTTTATGATCCATCCTGGCTTTGAAGCGGGCTGCTCCGCTGCCGGTTTACCAAGCCGCGGTCATCGGCTATGGCAGGCGCTTGGATTCACAGACCAGAGAGGAGCCCGGCATGACTGCAGCCGGCAACACGCTAACCCTCGAGACCACGCAGGGGCCTGTCGTCATCGAAATGCGGCCTGATCTCGCGCCCGCCCATGTGGCGCATATCAAGAAGCTTGTCGGCGAAAAATTCTACGACGGCCTTGCCTTCCACCGCGTGATCGACGGCTTCATGGCCCAGACCGGATGCCCGCATGGGACTGGAACGGGGGGCTCGAAATACCCCAATCTCAAGGCCGAGTTCAATGCCGAGCCGCATGTGCGCGGCACCTGCTCCATGGCGCGCGCGCAAAATCCCGACTCCGCCAATTCGCAGTTCTTCATCTGCTTCGCCGACGCGCGCTTCCTTGACGGCCAATACACAGTCTGGGGCAAAGTCATCTCCGGCATGGAGAATGTCGACAAGATCAAGCGCGGCGAGCCGGTCCGTGACCCGGATCGCATTATTTCCGCCATGGTGAGCTGAAAGAGCCATGATCCTGCTCTCTATGCTGAGGCGCCCGCGCAGCGAGCCTCGAAGGAAGAGCAGCAGGCGAGGCGCTCAAAGACGAAGACGCCGCTCCTGCCCCCCTTAAGGGAGCGGAACTGGCGCCTCTCCGGGCGCCCGATTCGCTTGCAATGGAACGCTGAGTTTCTTTGCTCATCCTGCGAGACGGCGCTGCGCGCCTCTGCGGGATGATCTCAGAACATGAGCCGCAGCCGACAAGCGCAACCAGCCTCACCATGCGCGTGGATCTTTTCGACTTTGATCTGCCGCCAGAGCTGATCGCCCTGCGGCCCGTTGAGCCGCGCGACGCGGCGCGGCTCCTCGCCGTGCGCCCGCGAGCCGAAATGCCCTTCGAGGACAGCGTCATTCTGAACCTCCCAAACTATCTTGCGCCGGGCGATGCGCTTGCAGTCAATGATACGCGCGTCATCCGCGCGCGGCTATTTGGCATGCGCATGAGGGGCAAAGACCAGGCGAAGATCGAGGCAACCTTGCTCGCCCGCGAGGGCGATGACCTTTGGCGCGCCCTCGCGCGGCCCGCAAAGCGGCTGAAGAAAGGTGATATTGTGCGTTTCTCCGGCGGCAGCGCTAAGGAAGAGCTCTCCGCAGAGGTTTGCGGCAGGGCTGAGAGCGGCGAAGCCCTTCTGAAATTCAGCCTCTCAGGGAAAGCGCTCGACGCAGCGGTCGAGCGCGCAGGCGAGATTCCGCTGCCGCCTTATATCTTGAGCAAGAGGCGCGCGGACCAGAGGGATGCAGAGGACTATCAGACCCTTTTTGCCGAAAGGCCAGGCGCTGTCGCCGCGCCAACCGCAAGCCTGCATTTCACGCCAAGGCTCCTTGCAGCCCTCGCTGCGCGCGGGGTTACACTTCACCGCGTGACACTGCATGTTGGGGCTGGCACATTTCTGCCGGTGAAGACGGAAGACACCTCTGGCCATAAGATGCATGCGGAATGGGGCGAGGTTACAGAGGCGGCCGCCGGAGCCTTGAACCGCGTGCGCAAGGCGGGGGGGCGCATTGTCGCGGCGGGAACGACGAGCCTGAGGATCCTCGAATCCGCTGCGAAGCCGGACGGAACCATTGCGCCCTTCGCAGGCGAAACCGCGCTTTTCATCACCCCGGGGTACAAGTTCAAAGCCGCCGATATTCTGCTCACCAATTTCCATCTGCCCCGCTCCACCTTGTTCATGCTAGCTGCGGCCTTCTCCGGCCTCGAAACCATGCAGGCGGCTTACCGTCATGCGGTCCGGGAGAAGTACCGCTTTTTCAGCTATGGGGATGCCTGCCTTTTGTTCCCGGCCGCTGCGGAGAAAAGCGGATGAGCGCGGCCTTTGGCTTTGAGGTGCAAAGCCAGGATAAGACGGCGCGCACGGGCGTCATCACGACGGCGCGCGGCACCATCCGCACGCCTGCCTTCATGCCTGTGGGAACCGCAGGCACCGTCAAGGCCATGCACCCCGAGGCCGTCAGGGCGCTTGGCGCCGATATCGTCCTTTCTAACACCTATCATCTCATGCTCCGGCCGGGAGCGGAGCGGATTGCTGCGCTTGGCGGGCTGCACCGGTTCATGAATTGGCCTTGGCCCATTCTCACCGATTCCGGCGGGTTTCAGGTCATGTCCCTCGCCAAGCTCCGCAAGCTCGATGAGAATGGCGTTACCTTCCGCTCGCATATTGACGGCACGCTCCACCGCTTGACGCCTGCGCGGGCGATGGAGGTTCAAGCTCTGCTCGGCTCCGACATCGCTATGCAGCTTGACGAATGCGTGAGGCTCCCCTGCCCGGAGGAAGAAGCCCGCCGCGCTATGCTCCTCTCGCTCAAATGGGCGGAGCAATCGAAAGCAGCCTTCGCCCCTGCGCCCGGCCGTGCGATATTCGGCATTGTTCAGGGCGGCGCTCTCAAGTCATTGCGGATCGAAAGCGCCAAGGCGCTTTCAGACATAGGATTTGACGGGTATGCGATCGGCGGGCTTGCCGTCGGCGAGCCGCAGCACGTCACACTTTTTATGATCGAATGCGTCCTGCCCCATCTGCCGGAAGCAAAACCCCGCTATCTCATGGGCGCGGGCACGCCGGACGATCTGCTGGAATGCGTGCGGCGCGGGATCGATATGTTCGACTGCGTGCTGCCGACCCGCGCCGGGCGGCATGGCCTTGCTTACACGCGCAACGGGCGGCTCAATCTGCGCAATGCGCGGCATGCGGATGATCCTTCGCCCGTCGATCCGGAATCGTCTTGCGCCGCGGCCCGCACCTATTCGCGCGCCTATCTTCATCATCTCATCAAGGCGGGGGAGATCCTCGGCATGATGCTGCTTACCGAGATCAATCTTGCCTATTACCAGGAGCTGATGACCGGCATAAGGAGCGCGATTGCGGCACATCGCTTCGGCGATTTCTTCAAAGAGGTCAAGGCGGCCTGGCACGCCGGCGAAGCAATCGGCAAAGATTGAAAAAAGACTGGTAGATGACTACTGCCCGGCCTTGTCCGCTTCCGCGGCAAGCTCCCTCAACAGCTCCGGCCGTGCAAAGCCATCAGCCGGAGAAGCCCCGGCGCGGATCTGAAAATCATGGATCGCATCGCGCGAGGCTTGGCCAAAACGGCCGTCGATTTGCCCATGATAGAGCCCCAGCCTTGCGAGATGGCGCTGGATCTCTGCTTTCTCTGTCCGGCTCAAGAAAGCCTCGCCTTGCGGCCAATGCCCGCGAAGGCTTGGCTTTCCCTCGATGCGGTCCGCAAGAAGCGCAAGGGAAAGCGCATAGGAATCGGAATTGTTGTAGGCTTTGAGAATCCAGTAATTCGCAGAAAGCAGGAAGGCGGGGCCTTTTGCGCCCGAGGGGAGAAACATGGCCGCCTCACCCTCGGGGAAAGGCACGCCATTTGCGCTTTTCACGCCTTCCGCTGCAAAACGGGAAAAGCTTTGATGCAGAGAGGCAAAGGAGTAGCCGCGGGGCAGAGTCACCTCCATGCCCCAGGGGAGGCCGGGCTGCCAGCCTGACCGGCGCAGGAAATTCGCAATCGAGGCGAGACTGTCGCGGGGGTCGTTCCAAATGTCCGCGGCGCCGGTCCCGGAATAGGAGACGGCATATTTGAGATAGGCCGAGGGAAGAAACTGCGGCCCCCCCATGGCGCCCGCCCATGAGCCTTTAAGAGATGCCCGGGCGGCAGAGCCTTTTTCCAGGATGAGAAGCGCATCGAGGAGCTCGTCACGGAAGACGGGCCTCTCGGGGCGGAGATAGGCAAGCGTGGCAAGCGAGCGGATGACGTCCTTGCCGCCCGTGGCTTTGCCGTAATCGGATTCCATTCCAAAGGCCGCCGCAATGATGGCGGCTGGCACGCCATAGCGCTCCTCGATCCTGGAAAGCTCGGCCCGCCACTTTTGCAGGCATTCCCGGCCGCGGGCGATGCGCTTCTCGGACACAGCCTCGGCGAGATAGGCCCGCAGCGGCTTTTCGAATTCCGCCTGGCGGTCCGACGCCAGCGGCACCGAAGGGTCGATGTCGATGCCAGCCAATGCCGCATCGAAGGTGGCGCGGCTTATTCCCTTGCTCTCGGCAAGGGGCCAGAGGGACTCAAGAAAAGGCTGAAAACCGCCGCGAGCGGGCGCGAGCCCGGCAGCGGCGGGGGCAGCCGCCAAGAGAAGGCAAAGCCCAAAAAGGCCAAGCGCATATGTGAACGTCCGAGGGGGCCTCATCTGTTTCCGGAAAAAAACATGCTCTTTTATGCCATTGCAAGAGCCAAAGCTTCTGGCAATCCGGCAAGACGCCGCTCGTCTTTACGGGAAAGCCCCGCCGTTAGTGCCGCAAAAGGGCTGAGGCGGAGCCCGTCTAAGCGGCCGGGCAAAGGCAGCGTCTTTGAAAGCTTGTAAAGGCTTGGTAAGCAGTGAGGCGCCGCTTTGTTTCAAATGGCCCGCGGCAAGCGGCGCGGCCAACCCTTGCGAAGTTTCAGAAGGCACCCCCTGTGCAGGCATATGGAATGCGGATGAAGGACACGCCCAAGCCGGATTGGCTGCGCTCTGGGGCTTCGGCCGCGGCCCTCGCGCGCCTTGCGCCTTTCTCTTCTATGCCTCCTATGAGCCATATGAAACGCCCTGCTTCGATCTTTCCCGCCCCCGGGGCAGAAAAGATTGGCTCCCCGTTTCCCCCAAAAGAAAGCTCCTGGAAACCGTTGCGTATAGCATTGCCTTGGCTCCCTGCCGTGAATAGCGCAAAACTCAGAAGGGGCTGACCGTGCAGAACATAAATGCCCCAGCGCAGCAAGAAGCGCATAGCCATTATTTCCTTGGCGAGACTCATGCGCGGAACGAGCGCAGGGCCTGGGCCGCGATCACGCTTACCTTGACGATGATGACCGCCGAGATCGCGGGCGGGGCTTGGTTTGGCTCGCTTGCCGTTGTGGCCGACGGTTTCCACATGGCCACGCATGGGGTGGCGCTTCTCATTGCCGCCCTTGCCTATACTTATGCACGGCAGCACGCCAATGATTCGCGTTTCGCCTTCGGCACGGGAAAGCTTGGCGATCTTGCTGGCTACACCAGCGCAATCATTCTGGCGATGATTGCGCTGATCATTGGCTATGAGGCGGGCCTCCGCCTTCTATCGCCCGTGCCGATCCAATTTGACGAAGCGATCATGATTGCGGCGGGCGGCTTCGCCGTTAATGTTATCACAGCGTGGCTCTTGAGCGGCGGCGCAGATCTGCATAATCACGGCCATCCCCATGGCTCCATGGACCATGCCTCTCATGAAGACCATGCCCATGAAGAGCCCCGCCGCATCGCGACCCCCCGCGGCGCGCTTCTCCTCGATGTATTCGAGGAGGGCAAGCCGCCGCGCTTCCGCCTGCGGGCGGGAGCTGGCGGGAAAGCCTCAGCAGTGCTGGGCCGCAGAACCATCTCTATTGTGACCGAGCGCCCAGGCGGCCTGAGACAGACCTTTCACTTTGCCGATTGCGGGGATTTCCTCGAATCACGTGAGGAGATTGCGGAGCCGCATGACTTCAAAGCCATTGTCCAGATCAAGGGCTTGCTCCACACAGAAATCTATGAACTCGATTTCCACGAGCATGGGCATCATGAAGTATTACCTGGCAAAGGCGCCGCTGGCCGGGATCACAACATGCGCGCGGCTTTCCTGCATGTCGCAGCGGACGCGGGCGTGTCTCTGCTGGCAATCCTGGGGCTGCTCCTCGGGCGCGCGTTCGGCTGGATCTGGATGGACCCCGTCATGGGAATCGCCGGGGCCTTGGTCATAGGCAACTGGGCCTACCGCTTAATCCGCGACACGGGAGGGATCCTGCTCGACATGAGCCCTGGCGAGGACATTACTGGAGAGCTGCGGCGCCTCATCGAAAGCGATGGCGACCGCCTCGTTGATTGTCACGTCTGGCGGCTTGGCCCTGGCCACCTTGGCGCAATCCTGTCGGTTTTGACATCCAAGCCGCGCAATGCGGAACACTACCGCGCCCGCTTGAAGCATCTCCCCGTGCTTTCCCATGTGACCATCGAAGTGCACGGCGGAGCCCGCTGAAAGGCGCAAGCTGCGCAACCGTGGCGCAAGAATACGCCTCTCTCATGGCATGCGCCGGCAGCACTTAAGGCCGCCTTTGAAACGGCGGGATGTATTACATAAAGTTGGCTGATTTGAGCGGTAAGGGCCGCTTTGCCGCGCCTAACGGGATTGGAGGGGCGATGGGTGGCTGCTTCTGGCAGCGGAAACCGGGGGGCATTAAGCGCGACAGCTTTGCTATCGCTGGGCTTTGCTTTTTCCAGATTTCACCATGGCCAGCGCTCGCCGGGGAAGCCCCGCATACTGGCGCCGCAGCCGTTTGGCATGGCGATCTCCAAGCAGCGGGTTTGACCCTTGCGGCAGGGCTGGCAGCCATCTGCCTGGCCGTGGTTATTTACCTTATCAGCCAGCAGCGGCGCTGGGCAGAGATCGAGACCGAGTTGCAAGCGGAGCTTTCGGCGCTGCGCGCGCGGCTGCGCCGCACTGAGCTGTTTCTTGGCGCTGAAACACAGACCATCATCGTCTTCGGAGAGCCAGACGAGGAGCCCGAGGTTCTTGGAGGCTTTGGGCCTGGGGGGCGCAGCACGGGCGCTTCGCGTTTGCTGAGCTTCGGCTCCTGGCTTCCTTCCCTTGCGGCGCAAAGCGCCGGAGCGGCGGTCGAAAGGCTCCGCGCCCGGGGTGAACCTTTCCGGCTCACGGCCACAAGCCTCGACGGGAAGCATCTCGAAATCGAGGGCCGCCCTGTCGCTGGCCATGCTGTCCTCAGAATCAGAGATGTCTCAAGCGACCGTCTCGATGCGGCCCGGCTCCAAGAGCTGCATGACGCAAGCATAAGGGAGCGCGACGCCTTGCGCGCTTTGCTCAATGCGGCGCCTTATCCTGCTTGGGTACGCGGCTCCGACGGCAAGCTGACCTGGGTCAATGCTGCCTATGCGCTTGCGGTAGAAGCGAAGGACCCTGCTGCCGCTGTTGCCCATGGCATAGAGCTCATCGAAAGCCAGGCGCGAGAAGCAAGCGCGCTGGCAAGAGCCGCGGGGGCAGTCTGGCGCGGGCGTGCCCCTGCCGTCGTGGCTGGCGAGCGGCGCATGCTCGAAATTGTCGATGCGCCTGCTGGCCAAGGCTCAGCGGGCATGGCTGCCGATGTGTCCGAAGTCGAATTGATGCGTGCAGCCTTCAGTCAGCAAACTGAGGCGCATGCGCGAACCCTCGATCAGCTTTCGACCGCCGTTGCCATTTTCGACCGCACCAAGCAGCTCGTCTTCCACAACATGGCCTACCGCCAGCTCTGGTCGCTCGACCAGGCCTGGCTCGATCAGAAGCCGACGGATTCCGAGATCCTCGACCGTCTTCGGGCAGCGCGCCTCCTGCCGGAGCAAGCCGATTTCAGAGCCTGGAAAGCGGAGCTCCTTGCCGCTTACCAATCTCTCGATGCCGACGGCGAGCAGGTGTGGTTCCTGCCGGACGGGCGGACCTTGCGCGTCGCCATGAACCCCAACCCGCAAGGCGGCATCACCTATCTCTACGACGATGTGACCGAGCGCTACCGTCTTGCTTCGCAGTTCAATGCGTCAATGCGCGTGCAAAGTGAAACGCTCGACGCTTTAAAGGAAGGCGTTGCGGTGTTCGGAACCGACGGGCGTCTCAAGCTCTTCAACCCTGCCTTTGCAGCGCTTTGGGCGCTTGATCCGGCAGAGCTCAACAGCCAGCCCCATATCGACCAGGTAGCGCAGCTTTGCGCGCCGCTCTTTTCTGACGGCAAGACTTGGAGCGCGCTCCGTGCGATGATTGCGGGATTGCCGGACCAGCGCGTGGGCCTCGAACAGCGTCTCATCCGCCACGACGGTTCCGTTCTAGACTGCGCTGCAGCCCCGCTTCCTGATGGCGCAACGCTCCTGACCTTCATCGACATCACCGCGAGCGCAAATGTCGAGCGTCTGCGCAACGAGTTCGTCCACCATGTCTCCTATGAGCTGCGCTCGCCGCTGACCAATATTATCGGCTTTATTCAGTTTCTCGGCGACCCAGCCGTCGGTCCCCTTAATGACAAGCAGCGCGAATATGCGGGATATGTTATGCAGTCCTCATCCGCGCTTCTTGCGATCATAAACGATATCCTTGATCTCGCCACGATCGACGCCGATGCCATGGAACTGACACTCGAAGAGGTTGATATCGCGCAAACGATGCAAGCCGCAGCGGAAGGAGTGAAGGACCGGCTTCGCGAATCGTCATTGACGCTGAGGGTCACGGCGATGGAGAATATCGGCACTTTCACCGCCGATGCGAAGCGCATCCGGCAGATCTTGTTCAATCTCCTTTCCAATGCGATCGGCTTTTCCGGGCCCGGCCAGGCAATCGAGCTTGCTGCGGCACGGCACAATGATGACATTGTCTTCAGCGTCACGGACGAGGGAAGCGGCATCCCGCCTGAAATCCTCGAACATGTGTTCGAGCGATTTAGAACCCATGCGGGCAAGTCACGGCATCGCGGCGCTGGGCTTGGCCTTTCGATTGTGCGCTCCTTCGTCGAGCTGCACGGAGGGCGCGTTGACATCGCCTCAGCCCCGGGACGGGGCACGCGCGTCACCTGCACATTTCCGGCGCAAAGGGCAAGGTGAAAAGAGCTTACTATATGCAGAGGGAGCAAGCCATGGCGGGTGGCATTGAGAGGGGAGCGGAGCCCGCGGCAATCTGGATCCGCGAAGCGGGCAGCGAGCCGGATCTTGCCGGGCTTGCCGCGGATGTTGCCGGTTTCGTGCGCCCTGGCGATGTCGTGACCTTGAGCGGCGGCCTTGGGGCCGGGAAGACGGCATTTGCGCGCGCCCTCATCCGCCATTTGACCGGGGATAGCAGCCTTGAAGTGCCAAGCCCGGCCTTCACCCTCATGCAGATTTACGACGGCCTGGATTTTCCGATTGTGCATGCCGATTTCTACCGGATTGAGAACGAAGCCGAGCTTGCCGACATCGGTTTCGAGGAAGCCTGCGAGAATGCCCTCGCGCTTGTCGAATGGCCGGAGCGCGCGGCCGCCTTTCTTCCTGTGGACCGGCTTGATATCGCCTTCATGCCCGGCCTGGGCCAGGGCCCCGGGTACCGGAGGGTGACCCTCACTGGAACGGGGTCTTTCGCGCCGCGCCTTGCTCATGCCAAGGCGGTTCATGAGATTCTCGAGCGCAGCGGTTGGGACGATGCGCAGCGTGTCTTCATGCAAGGCGATGCATCGGCACGGAGCTACGAGCGGCTCCTCAAGCCAGACGGGCGAAGCGCGATTTTGATGCATTCGCCGCCGCACCCAGACGGGCCTCCGGTCCGTTTCGGCAAGCCCTATAGCGCCATCGCGAAGCTTGCGGAAGATATCAAGCCCTTTATCGCGGTCGGGCAGGCGCTGCGCCAAGAGGGTGTCTCGGCGCCTGCGATCTTCGCATTCGACCTTAGCGCAGGGCTTGCCGTGATTGAAGATCTGGGATGTGAGCCGGTGACAGCGAGCGGCGCAATCATCGAAGAGCGTTACGCAACGGCGCTTGCCCTGCTCGCACAACTGCATGCAGCGAGCCTGCCGGACACATTGACCATCGACGGCGGCGAGGTCTACCGGATCCCTCCTTATGACATCGATGCGCTTTTGATCGAGGCAGAGCTGCTGCTCGACTGGTATGTGCCTTATATCGCTTGCGCCCAGATTGCCTCCGGCCAGAAGGCCGCTTTCGTTGCGCTTTGGCGGCAAGCGGTGCAAGAGGTCCTTGCCGCGCGGCCGACCTGGACGCTGCGCGACTATCATTCGCCCAACCTCCTCTGGCTCGATGAGCGGGAAGGGATCGCCAAGGTCGGGGTCATCGACTTCCAGGATTGCGTGCTCGGCCATCCGGCTTACGATGTCGTCTCGCTGCTCCAAGATGCGCGGGTCGATGTGCCCCAGGAGCAGGAGCTTAGGCTCCTTGCCTATTATGTGCAGCTGCGGAGGCAGGCGGACCCCAGCTTCGATATCGCGGGTTTCGCCAGCGCCTACGCGGTGCTCGGCGCGCAGCGCGCGGCAAAGATCCTCGGCATCTTCGCGCGCCTCGACGAGCGCGACCGCAAAACTCAGTATCTTGCGCATCTGCCGCGGGTCGAGGGCTATCTCGCCAAGGATCTCGCTCATCCTGCCCTGGCCGGGCTCAGGCAATGGTTTGGGGAGCATTTGCCGCGCATCCCTGGCCTCCAAGGCGAGGCGTCAAGGATATGAACGGGGGCAGGGGCAGCTTCGCGTCACACTCCTGCCGGCCCATTATGGCAACAACATTGGCCCGCCCATTGGCAAAGGCGCTGCCTGCCCTCCAAATCCTGTCCGCCTAAGATCCCGCACAACTTGGACCCCCGCGAGGCCGCGATGACATCTTTCATGCCAGCCAAAGCGATGGTTTTCGCTGCGGGTCTCGGGACGCGCATGCGGCCGCTCACCAGCCGTCTGCCCAAGCCCCTGGTCAGCGTCGCGGGCAAGCCGCTCATCGACCATACGCTCGACCGTCTTGCGCAGGCGGGCGTGGAAGCGGCGGTCGTCAATGTGCACTGGCTTGCAGACCAGATTGAAGCGCATCTTGCATCGCGGAAAACGCCGCGGATTCTGATTTCAGACGAAAGGGATGAGCTTCTCGGCCAGGGCGGCGGAATTGCCAAGGCCTTGCCCCTCTTGGGGATTGAGCCGTTTTTCATTGCCAATACCGACGCTTTCTGGATCGAGGGGCCGGCCAATAACCTGCGCCGGCTCGCGCTGGCGTGGAACGCCGCCAAAATGGATATTCTTCTGCTCGTGGCCCCCGTTGCGGCAAGCGCGGGGATTGGCTCCACGGGCGACTTCCATTTGGCCCCCGATGGGAGGCTGACCCGCCGGGGGGAGCGGGAGATTGCCCCATTCGTGTACACGGGCGTCGGCATTCTCAAGCCTTCGCTGTTCGCCCGCGAGAGGCGCAGTGTTTTCCCCTTGACTCCCTTCTTCTTTGAGGCGGCGGAAAAAGGCCGCTTATTTGGCGAAAGGCTCGATGGGCTCTGGCTCCATGTTGGCACGCCCGAGGCCATTGCTGAGGCGGAGCGTATCTTCTCGCAAAGCGCTTTGTGAGCTTTCGAAAAGGGCGAACAGGCGGCGGCGCAGCAAAGGCGGACGCCAGCGCGGGGCTCGCAAGATGATTGCCGGGATCGTAATTTCGGCAGATGATGACAAAAATCTTCACTGGCCAGGGCTCGTGAAGACGCCAGGGTGTAGTCGCGTGTTTGCAAGCCAGACCCTTTCTGCGGGCAAGCATGCGAAACAGCTAGGCAGCGTAGTATTAATTTCCGGGTAAGCGGCTGCTTTTTGAGCCTTGCCGGGGAATGGGAACCATGTCTGTTGCCTTGCGCATGCGTGAGACGCCAGCCGCGGCCGCGGCAAAGGTTCTAATCTGGCTCGGCCTAGCCGTCTTGTTCCTCGGCTTGCCTTGCGCAGGCGTCTTTTGGCGCGGCGCGATTTATGTACTCTATCCAGTCGGCGGGATTTTGATCCTGACCGGAGCCTTGCTCGATGCCCCTCCGAGCCCGGCCCAAAGGCTGTTCGATGCGCTTGCCTCGCCTGCCGGCCTTGCGGCCTTATTCCTCGCTTTCTGGACCGGCCTGTCGCTGCTTTGGACTCCTTTCCCAGCAGATGCGGGCCAGCGTTTCCTGCAAGCCTTAGCCGCCGCCTCCCTTGCGGCTCTCTCTTCCATATACGTGCCGCACCGGACCAAAACTGCCGAGCTTTACCTTCTGCCTGCTGGCCTTGCCCTTTCGAGCGCGGCGATTCTGCTCTTGGCTTATTTCGATCCGCCATGGTTTTTCGGCGCCTTTTCGTTCGACGAGACGCTCTTTGAGCGCGCCATGATCACGGCCATCGTGCTTGTCTGGCCAGCGCTTGGCTTTCTCTCGCTGCGGGAGAACTGGATCTCTGCGGCGCTCCTCGCGGGGCTCGCCGCTGCGGTGGCGCTCGCCGGATTTGCTCAGATCGCGCTCCTTGCGATGGGCGCCGGGGCGCTCGCTTTCGCTGTGGCCATGTCGGGCCCCGCCAAGACAGGACGTTTTTTCGGATGGGTCTTTGCGGCTTTGATCCTGCTCGCGCCCCTGCTTCCCTTTCTTTATAGGCTCGTCCTATGGGCTGCCGGGGACACGCCGGGCTTGGCAGCGGCGCCGCTTGTGATTTGGGGCGATCTTGCCGCGGCGCAATGGACGCGCCTCATCACGGGGCACGGTTTCGAATTTGTGCATCACGGCTTGAGCCTCGGCTACTTGCCCCCAGGGACCCCCCGGAGCCTGCTGTTCGTCCTTTGGTATGATTTGGGACTCGCCGGCGCGGCAGGCCTCGCAGTGCTTCTCTTGCGCGCCTTCAAGGGAGCCGGGGGGCTTCCGGCGGCAGTGGCGCCCGCCGTGATTGCAGGGCTGGTGACGGTCTTGACGATCGCCGCCCTCGGAATAGCCACGTCGCAGATCTGGTGGCTTACCCTTTTGAATTGTGACGCCGTGGCTTTAGCGTTCCTCATCAAGAGCGCAGACAAGGCCCGGAGGCCCGGCATCGAGGCGATTCGCGCGATGGATCAGGCGCTTTAGAAACGGCAGCGGAGCGGCCCCGCCCCCTGCAAGCCTGGCCTTTCCCCTTTTCGCAAAGGGGCTCTATTTCCCGGAAGAATCACGTGTGCGTGAGACGGCAAGCCGTGCTCTGCGCGCCATAGGCGCGGAACAAACGCAAAAGAAGCGCGAAAGCTCTTGCAGGGGATGGC
>DASRYK010000104.1:0-6371 GCA_035687205.1 Methylocella sp.
ACTTCATCAATGCCTACAATTACGCCCGGCGGCTCAAGACGCTGAAGGGCCTCACCCCTTACGAATATATCTGCAAAGTCTGGACAGATGACCCCAATCGATTCAAACTCAACCCGCTCCACCACATGCCGGGACTAAACACTTAGCGCACTCGGCCGCAGCGTCTATTCTATCCCCCGGGGCGGCGCCTGCGCCTTGGCCGTTATCGCTCATGCGCTGGCAGTGCGTGAGACCCTGGGGCAGTGCCAAGCCCTTGGCGTTGCGCTGCGGCTAGTGGTCTTGGCCGCCGGAGGGGCTGCCACCTTGTCAGGCTGGCTGCTTGGGACAGCGATCTTCGGCGCGCCCTGGCATCTTGAAGCTTTTGCTGTCAGCCGCCCATCCAGCGAGACGGCTGCTCAGGCGAGGAAACTTGCCTCCGAAGCAGCCTCACTCATTGGCTATCCATTTGATCATGGTGCCGAAGCCGTTGTGAATGATGCCTTCCTTGGCCCTGGCTATGGCATTCCTTCCCCGGAAGGGCAAAACGCAATCGTGGCCGCAGCACGCGCGGAAGGCGCCGTTCTCGATCCAACCTTCACCGGCAAGGCCATGGCGGGTTATCTCGATGGCTTGTCCAAAGGACGCTATTCCGGCGCTGGGGCCACTCTCTTCATCCATACGGGCGGCGCCCCGAGCCTCTTTACTGCTGCGGCGGAGGCTATGGCATGACCGGCTGGCAGGGGGCCCTGTTCAACCCCAAACGGGTGGCTGTCGTTGGCGCTTCATCCTCGCCCAGGAAAGCAGGCGCATTATTTCTGCGCAATCTCACCTCCCCCAGTTCAGGTTTCCTTGGCGAGGTTGTCGCCATTCACCCGGCGGCAAGCGAGATTTGGGGGTGTCCGGCCTTTCCGCGGCTTTCCGCCGTGCCGGAGCCCGTGGACTTGGCCCTGATCGTGACCCCGCCTGCAGCGGTGCCAGAGGCGGTGAAAGATTGCGGAAGGGCACGGATACCTGTCGCTGTCATCATCAGCGGAGGGTTTGCCGAGACGGGCGCGCAAGGCGCGGAATTGCAGCGCGAGGTGACCCAGATTGCTGCGGCCGGAGGTGTCCGGATTGTCGGCCCAAACTGTTTCGGCGTGATCAACACATCATGCGGCTTGAATGCCTCGCTGTCGATCGGGTTGCCGCGCCGCGGCGGCGTTTCCCTGATTACTCAGAGCGGCGCCTATGGGATGGCGGCTTATTCACGCTCGATGGATGAGGGCATGGGCTTTGCCAAGATTGTCGCGCTCGGCAACAAGTCCGGCCTTGGCGAGGCCGAGCTTCTCGCTTTTCTGGCCGAGGATCCGCAAACGCGGGTCATCGCCCTTCTTATCGAGTCTATATCCGGCGGCCGCCGCTTCTTTGAGGCAGTAGCCGGGGCTGCCGCCAGAAAGCCTCTTGTGGCGCTGAAGACCGGCCGGCATCCCGGCGCCCAGCGCCCCGCCGCGAGCCATACGGCGTCGCTGTCCAGCGGCGAGGCCATCGTCTCTGCGGCGCTTCGTCAAGCGGGCGCATTTGTCGTCAATGATGGGAAGACACTTCTTGACGCTGCATCCGCTCTCGACCGCCAGCCGCCCCTGCGCGGCAAACGCGTCGGCATTATCACGAACTCAGGCGGGACTGGGGTGGAGCTCGCTGACCTCCTTGAGGAGAAGGGGCTGATGGTGCCAGCTCTTTCGCCAGGGCTGCAGGCAGCAATCGCCAATATCCTCCCGCCGCATGGCTCGGCCGCCAACCCGATAGATGTCACAACCTCCTGGGAGCATTTGCCCAAAATGTACGGGCGTTCGGCCGAAGCTCTGATGGAGTCGGATGAGGTTGACGCAATTGTGCCCGTATTGCTTCAGCGCTCGGCGCTTATGCCTGAGGTCAGCGATGCGGTCATCGCAGTGAATGCACAAGCCCGGATGAGGGGCTCGCCGAAGCCCATCCATATTTGCTGGGTCGCACCCAGGTCTGCCAGCGAGAACCGCGAAAAATTGAGCGCCGCGGGCATACCTTGCCACGAATGGCCCATAGCGGCGGCATCTGTCCTTGCTGCGACGGTGTCAGCGCCCGCACGGCCGCTTGCGAATCAATCGTATTTTCAGCCTGTTCCCATGCCTGTGGCGGCGAGCGAAGCAGGCTGGCTCGAATCGAATGCGGCGTTTACCCTCCTGCAACAGGCAGGCTTCCCGGTGGCGCGATGGGCAATCGCTAAAGATCCAGGCGGGGCCATTACAGCAGCTTGCGATCTCGGATTTCCAGTGGTTCTCAAAGCCGAGCGCCCCGGGCTCGTCCACAAGAGCGAGGCAAACGCCGTGCGGCTGAATCTTTGCGAAGGCGAGGCCGTTGCGCAGGCCTTCGAGGATTTCTGCCTGAGCCTTGGTCCTGGGCCAGCGCTTGTGCAGGAGCAGGCAGGCCCGGGCGTGGAGCTCTTCATTGGCGCCCGCCGCGATCCCGCATTCGGGCCCGTGGTGATGGCCGGCCTTGGCGGCATTTGGATCGAGGCGCTCGGAGACACGGCCTTGCGTTTGGCGCCCATCGATGAGGGCGAGGCGCTATCCATGCTCGGCGAGCTGAAAGGCAGAAAGGCGCTTAGCGGGTTGCGGGGCAGCCCGCCGGTCTGCATGGCCCAGTTTGCCGGGCTCGCCGCCCGCGTCTCACAATGGTTTGCAGCCGCTGACTGGCTTGGCGAGCTTGATCTTAATCCTGTCATCGCGAGCGGAAATGACTTCACGATCGCCGATGCACGCATGCGCATTGCCGGTCATTCAATAACCTCGTGACCGGAAGAGGGCACGGCTATGGAAACGCTCAGGGTTAATTCCCGCGCTGCCTCCAGCGAAGCAGACGCGCAAGTTGAAATACAGCCGCTTATTGCGCGGGCGCGGTCGGCGCAGGCTGCCATCGAGTCCTATTCCCAGGAGGAAGCGGACAGCCTCGCCACATCTGTCGGCTGGCAAATTTATAAATCGCGCGAGGCGCTGGCCAGGCTCGCCGTCGAGGAGGGAGGTTTTGGCAACGTCCCCGACAAGGTTACGAAGATAGCGCTCCGCGTGCTTGGAACACTCGCCGACATGGCTTCGATCAAAACCTGCGGCGTCATTGAGGAGGATCCTGCGCGCGGCCTCATCAAGATCGCCAAGCCGGTTGGCGTCATAGCCGCATTAATTCCGACAACGGGCCCGGCTGCAACGCCTCCCGTGAAGGCTCTGGCAGCGGTCAAGGGGCGCAACGCCATCATTGTGGCGCCTCACCCCCGCACGGCGCGGACGACGGCGGCTGCCGTCGAGATCATGCGCAAAGGTTGCGAGGCGGACGCGCGCCTGCGGATCTGATCCAGGTCATCGAGCAGCCTTCAATCGCAAAAACCGCGCAGCTCATGCGGATGAGCGATTTGATCGTTGCGACAGGCGGCGCCAGCATGGTGAAGGCGGCCTATAGCTCCGGGACCCCGGCTTACGGTGTTGGGGTTGGCAACTCGGTGCATGTCGTCGATGAGACGGCCGATCTCGACGATGCAGCGCAAATGATCGCCAGGGCCAAGACATTTGATTATGCGACAAGCTGCCTCGCTGATAATTCCGTAGTGGCTCATTCATCGATTTACAGCGGCCTAAAGCAGAGGCTCATCGACCTCGGGGGCCATGTTTGCACTCCCGAGGAAAAATTGCGCCTGGAAGCCGTGATGTGGCCAGAGGGGCAGCATATTCCCTCGATTGACATCGTTGCAAAACCGGCATCGAGGGTTGCCGAACTCGCTGGCATCACGCTCGCCCCCGGCTGCAGCTTCCTCCTTGTCGAGGAGGACGGCGTTGGCGAGGCCCATCCGTTTTCCGGCGAGAAACTGTCTGTGGTGCTCGCGCTTTACCGTTACCAGGGCGGGATCGAAGCGGCAACTGGCCTCGTCAACCGCATTACGTCCTATCAAGGCGCGGGCCACACATGCGGCATTCACACCCGCAGAGAAGAGCACGTCATGGCGCTTGCGCTCGGCACCAAAACGGCGCGCGTTCTAGTCAATCAAAATTTGAATGAAGGAGCCGGAAGCGTTCGCAACTTCCTCCCTTACACGCTTTCATTATCTTGCGGGACATGGGGCGGGAACATTACGACTGAGAATGTTTGTTAATGTCCGCCATTTCCTCAATTTAACCTGGGTCTCGTGGCCTGTCGCGCCGCGTCCTCTGAGACCCGAGGAGATCTTTGGCGCCCATTGGGCGAAGCATGGCCAGGGCTGAGGGCATCTGAGCTGGCTCCGGAGCCGGGTTTGCCATGACAGCGGGGGCGCCAAAGCCTGCTACGAGGCCGCGTTTTTTCCGGCGCGCGCATCCTCCATCTCAAGCTGGATTTGACGCTGGAATTCCTGGTCTTTTCCCTTGGCTAGAAGGGGCGCATGGGCAGCAATGGCTTCGCAAAGCGCAGCGACCCAGACCATGTCCTCCTTGCTGAAGTCGCCAAGGACGTAGTTATGGACAAGCGCCTTGTCGCCTGGGTGGCCAATGCCGATGCGCACGCGGCGGTAATTGTTGCCCAAATGCGCGGAAAGGGAATTAAGGCCATTGTGGCCCGCATTGCCGCCGCCGGTCTTGACTCTGACTTTGCCCGGCGGAAGGTCGAGCTCGTCGTGAAAGACAACGATCTGCTGCGGCTCGATCTTAAAGAAGCGCGCCGCCTCTCCTGCCGAGCGGCCAGACTCATTCATGTAGGTTTGCGGCTTGAGCAGAATGACCCGCTCCCCATCGAGAACGGTCTCGCTGATTAAGCCCTGAAACCGGGCGCGGAACGCGGGCGCCTGGCAGGCGCGCGCGATCGCATCGAGAGCCATGAAACCGGCGTTATGCCGGTTTCCGGTATAGGCCTTGCCGAAATTGCCGAGGCCAACGAATAAGAGCATGTGCCGCGTCCGGGCGGGGCCCTTCCGCGCTTAAGCGCGGAAAGGAGCGAGGGCGCTATTTCTTCGCCTTGGGGGCTGCTTTTGCTGCTGCGGCGGGCTCTGCGGCTTTCGCCTTGGCCTCAGGCGCCGCGGCTGCGGGCGCCGCAGAGGCTTCTTCGCCTGCCACGAGCGGCGGGACAATCGTCACGATCGTGTAATCGCGCTCGCGCTGCGTCGGCTTGCAGCCCTCGGGGAGAGATATTTCGGTGATATGCACCGAATCATTGATCTGCAAGGAAGCAAGGTCGACCGTCACGGCCTCGGGAATGGCGTCGGCCGGCACCCGCATTTCGATGGCGTGACGCACGACGTTCAGGCTGCCGCCTCTTTTCAGGCCGGGGCAGATGTCCTGGTTGACGAAATGCACTGGCACTTCGACGCGCAAGCTCGTGCCGGGCTTCAGCCGCAAGAAATCGACATGCAGAGGGCGGTCCCTGACGGGGTCAAGCTGATAGTCGCGCGGAATGACACGCTGCTTCGCGCCATCCAAGTCAATCTCGAAGATCGTCGTCAAAAAATGCCCGGCGTAGATCAGCTTGTTCAGCTCGCGGTAATCGAGCGACACAGGCTCAGGCGGATCGCCGCCCCCATAGATCACGCCTGGAATACGGCCTTCACGGCGAACGCGGCGGGCGGCCCCCTTGCCACTCCCCTCGCGCACCGTGGCCGCGAGAGTTCTTATCCCGGCCATGTGGTGTCCTTATCGAAGTCAAAAAACAACAGATAGCGCGCCCGCGCCTCCAGGGGTGCCAGAAGGGGCGCCGAAGGCTTATAACGGCGCGCCCGGGCAAGCGCAATGCACAAGCCCCCCTCTTATTTCAGGCTTTATCTTTACCGGCAAAGGCGCTGATGCGCATATAAGCACGCAAGCCTTGCTCTTGATTGCTGCTCGAACGGGAGGCGAGAGATTTCGAGATTTGAGCTTCTCCTGCGGATCTTCCATCTGCACTTGCGCTGGCTCATCCGGCGCAATGAGGTTTGGTTCATTGCGCTGGCGTCTGCTGCGGGCGGCCTTGCCGGCCTAAGCGTGACGGCATTGCTCGGCGGCGCGACCGCCCTGCACGAATGGCTTTTCGGGCACAGCCAGCTTAGCAGGCTTTCTGCGCTCGACCGCCCTATCCAGGCTTTCATGCCGCTTGCGGGCGGTCTCCTTCTCGGCGTTAGCGGGATTTACGTTCGCAAATGGGTCCCAAGGCGGCCTGTCGATCCGATCGAGGCCAATGCGCTGCAAGGGGGCCGGATGTCCCTCAGGGACAGCGCGCTCATTGCTGCTCAGACTGTTGTCTCGAACGGTTTTGGCGCCTCGGTTGGGCTTGAGGCCGCCTATACGCAAATGGGATCGGGCTTGTCCTCCTGGGCCGGGAGAATGTTCCAGCTCCGGCGCAGCGATATGCGCACTCTTGTCGCCTGCGGCTCGGCTGGCGCCATCAGC
>DASRYK010000105.1:0-12975 GCA_035687205.1 Methylocella sp.
GCTGAGATGCGCTCACGGCCGGACTTATGCATATGATGACATACCAGATTTTGTGTGCGGCATTTGGTCGCAGATATGCGATATTCGCTTGACACTAGATGTTGGGACCGGTGGAGCGATGGACGTTACTGGGGGACCCCCGTGAAACATTTTTGTAAGGTTGCGCAACGAAATGATCGGAAGCGGCAGTTCTGACCAGCAGGCGCACAGGAACAGGAACAGGAACAGGAACAGGAAAGGTGATAAAGCGCAGAAGTCTGCGTCAAATGCGCCATTGTGATTTATCTGCCTTTCTTTTGGGCGGCTTTCGGCCAGGGAGCGTAATGAAAATGCGGCGAAGAGCCGGGTGAAACAGACCCGCGCAGGGGAGGTGCATTTTCGCTTGGGCGAAAGTCCGGAAGGTCCGGCTCTGCTTACCGGGCAGGCGCATTTTCTCCCGCATCGCCCGCAAAGAGGAAGATCCTGCCCGGATTCCTGATGACACATATCGTGACTTTCACGCCAAACCCCGCGATCGACGTGACAACTTCAGTCGGCAGGCTGGAGCCAATGCGGAAGCTTCGCTGCTCGCCTGCGCAGCGCGATCCTGGCGGCGGGGGAATCAATGTAGCGCGTGTGATCACGCGGCTTGGCGGGGATGTGACAGCGCTTTATCCGGCCGGCGGTGCGGCGGGGGAGTCGCTGCGGCGGCTCATTGATGCGGAAGGGGTGCGCAGCGTAATGGTCTGCGTGGAACAGGAAACCCGCGAGGATTTCACGGTCCACGAAAAGGCGTCCGGAGCAGAGTACCGCTTTGTCATGCCCGGGCCGCAGCTCAGAGAGAGTGAGTGGCAAAGCTGCCTCGATACGCTCTCGGAAATTGCACGTGGCGCAGGCTTTATCGTGGCTAGCGGCAGCCTTCCGCCCGGAGTGCCAGACGATCTTTACGCGCGAAGCGCGCGCCTGGCGCTGGCGCTCGGCGCGAAGCTTGCCCTGGATACGTCGGGCGCGCCGCTTGCGGAAGCCATGAGCGCAGGCATTTATCTGCTCAAGCCTAGCCGCCGGGAGCTAAGCAGCCTCGCCGGTAAGGCGCTCGAAACCGAAGCGCAATGCATCGCAGCCGCCCGCAGTCTCGTCGAAGCGGGAAAAGCCGAAATCGTTGCCCTGACCCTCGGCGAGCAGGGCGCGCTGCTCGTGACCGGGAGAGAGGTGCTGCGGGCCCGGCCTCTTGCCGTGAATGTTGTAAGCACGGTCGGCGCCGGCGACAGCTTCCTTGGCGCCATGATCTGGAGCCTCTCCAAGGGCGACGGGGTCCGCGAGGCTTTCCGCTACGGCGCGGCGGCTGGCTCGGCCGCTTTGCTGACCTCCGGCACCCGGCTCTGCGAGGCGGATAAGGTCCGCGAATTTTATGGCAAAGTTGTCATAGAAGCGGCTTAAGAATCTTCAGCTCCGGCTTTTCAGGGCATTCGGCGTGGCGCAGTGCAGCATGCGCGGGAAGCCTGCTTGCGGAAATGCCGCTTTGGCACGCTTGGCCGGTCCGCGCTCTCGAGCCGCGTCCGCTGCGGCCCGCGCCGGGGCGCGAGGAGCTGCTTTCAATTTCGGGCACCATGCGCAATATTCCGCCTATGGTGAGTGGCGCGAAGGGCCGTCATGCCGAGGATCTCTGACACTCTGAAGCTTGAAGACTATCTGGATCAAAACGTTGCTCGTGACGCGCGGTTGAAGCCTGCGGCGGAGGTCCTGCGCAAGATCGCCGTGACCGGGGCCGAGATGTCGAATGTGATTGGCATGGGAGGCTTGCAGGGACCGCTCGGCGCCGCCCGTTCGAGCGCCAATGTCGATGGGGATGTCCAGAAGGAGCTGGATGTTCTGGCCAATGATGTTTTTATCGACGTCTTCCGGCAGGCGCCGGTCGCCGCTGTGGTGTCGGAAGAATTGCGTGACCCCCTGGTCCTCAACCCTGGCGCCCCGCTTGCGGTCGCCATGGATCCCCTCGACGGCTCCTCCAACATCGATACCAATGTCTCGATCGGGACGATTTTTTCGATCCTTCCGGCGCTCGCTCATGCGGAGGAGCCCGCCGCGCATTTCTTGCAGCCAGGGCGGGCGCAGACCGCTGCCGGGTTTGTGATCTATGGGCCGCAAACCTCTCTCGTCTTTGCCCTCGGAGGCAATCCCACCCAGATTTTCACGCTGGACCGGAGCGAGGGATCATTCTTCCGGGCCGTCTCCCCAGTGGCGATCCCCAAGGAAAGCGCCGAATATGCAATCAATGCCTCGAACTACCGGCATTGGGAGGCGCCTGTCAGGGCGTTCATCGACGATTGCGTGCAAGGCGCCGAAGGGCCCTTGAGGCGCGACCACAACATGCGCTGGATCGGCTCCCTTGTCGCGGATGCTTACCGGATTTTCCTGCGCGGCGGGATTTTTCTTTACCCGGGCGACCAGCGGCGCGGCTATAACCGGGGCAGGCTGCGCCTGCTTTACGAGGCAAGCCCCATCGCGTTCATCGTCGAGCGCGCAGAGGGATCGGCGACGGACGGGGCGCGGCCCATTCTCGACATTGCTCCCGAGGCGATCCATGAGCGTGTCCCCCTCGTCTTCGGATCCTCGGCCCAAGTCGAGCTCGTTGCCCGCTACCATTGCGACCCGCAATTTTCCGAGCGCGCCCCGCTCTTTGGCAAACGCGGCCTCATCCGCAATTGAACAAACGGGGCTGCAGGCATAAGAAGCATTCAATCACAATAATAAGAAACACGGGCGAGGAACTGGTGAGGGTCAGGTGTCTGCGAAATATCCGATCATCTCGGTGACCGGATCGTCCGGCGCGGGAACGACATCGGTCAGGCGCACATTCGAGCAGATCTTCCGGCGGGAGAATATCTCGGCCGCCTTCATCGAAGGCGATGCCTTCCACCGTTACGACCGCGATCAAATGGCGGCTGTGATGGCCGAGGAGGAGGCCAAAGGGAACCGCAACTTCAGCCATTTCGGCCCGGGCGCTAATCTTTTTGCGGAGCTCGAAGCGGTATTTCGCAGCTTCGCGGAATCAGGCATCGGAAAGACGCGGCACTATATCCACGATGCCGATGAAGCTGCCCTTCACAAATGCCCCATCGGCACTTTCACCGAATGGGAGGCGCTGCCTGAGAACGCTGACATCCTTTTCTACGAGGGGTTGCATGGCGCGCTCAAGACGGATGAGGTGAATATCGCCCAATACCCCGATCTGAAGATCGGCGTTGTGCCCGTCATCAATCTTGAATGGATACAAAAGATTCATCGCGACCGCTCCGAGCGCGGCTATTCGACGGAAGCGGTGATGGATGCCATGCTGCGCCGGATGCCGGATTACGTCCACTACATCTGCCCGCAATTCACCGCGACGGATATTAATTTCCAGAGGGTGCCGACGGTCGACACGTCCAATCCCTTTGCCGCGCGGTGGATTCCGACAGCCGATGAATCTATGGTGATCATCCGCTTCGCGCGGCCGCGCGGCATTGATTTCCCTTATCTGCTTTCCATGATTCACGACAGTTTCATGTCACGCGCCAATTCAATCGTCATCCCTGGCGCCAAGCTTGATCTCGCCATGCAGCTAATCCTTACGCCCTTCGTCCTTCAGCTCGTCGAGCGGCGCCGCAGAAACGCCTGACACTGCCGCCTTGGCCTTGAGATTTGAGCGGCGGTGATTTAAGCAAAATCCGGATCGCGGCGGTGGCGCCGTGGCCGAAGCGAGCGCAGCGCCGCTCACGGTTTTGTGGCGCGAGGCGGCTTGAAAAATGCATTATTGGTGCGATTTAAGCTCCGAGGCGCGGAATTTAAGCCTCATGGCGCAGGGGCGGCGGCTCGCCGGGTTCAGAGCAAAATTACGGCATTGAGTCCCAAAATCGCGGCATTCAGTCCATTGTGTCACGGAGATTCCCATGGCCCGTATCACTCTTCGGCAGCTCCTCGACCATGCGGCCGAGCATGATTATGGCGTTCCCGCATTCAACATCAACAATATGGAGCAGGGTTTGGCGATCATGGAGGCGGCCGCCGCCACCGATTCGCCCGTCATCATCCAGGCAAGCCGGGGCGCGCGCGCCTATGCCAACGACATTGTTCTTGCCAAATTGATCGAGGCTTTGATCGAGCTTTATCCCGATATTCCCGTTTGCATGCATCAGGACCATGGCAATAGCGAAGCAACCTGTTACACTGCGCTGCAATATGGTTTTTCCTCGGTCATGATGGATGGCTCGCTCGAAGCGGATGCCAAGACCCCATCCTCCTACGAGTACAATGTGAACATCACCTCCAGGGTCGTTGAAGTAGCGCATGCGGTCGGCGCCTCGGTCGAGGGCGAGCTTGGCGTTCTGGGCTCGCTTGAGCATGGCACGGGGGAGAAGGAGGATGGGCATGGCGCTGAAGGCAAGCTCAGCCGCGAGCAGCTACTGACCGACCCCGATCAGGCGGTCGATTTCGTGATGCGGACGAAGGTCGATGCGCTGGCCATTGCCATGGGCACCTCACATGGCGCCTATAAGTTCACGCGCAAGCCCGATGGCGATATTTTGTCGATGAGGGTCATCGAGGCCATCCATTCGAAGCTTCCCAATGTCCATCTCGTGATGCATGGCTCCTCCTCGGTCCCGCAGGAGCTGCAAGACCGGTTCAACTCCTTTGGCGGCGCCATGCGTCAAACCTGGGGCGTCCCTGTGGAAGAGATTGTGCGCGGTATCAAGCATGGCGTGCGCAAAGTGAACATCGATACCGATTGCCGGATCGCGATGACCGCCGAGCTTCGCCGGGTTGCAAAGGAGACGCCGGGGGAATTCGATCCGCGTAAATTCCTGAAGCCCGCGCTTGAAGCCATGCGCGATATCTGCCGTCAGCGCTTCGAGCAATTCGGCACCGCGGGCCATGCCTCGAAGATCAAAGTCCTGCCCATGTCTGCCATGGCCAAGCGCTACGCTTCGGGCAGCCTTGATCCCGCCATGCAGCGGCAGCGCACTGCGGCGGAATAGGAATAGAAGGATTCTGAAAGACTCTGAAAGACTCCATTAAGGGCAGGATTTTTCACATCTGCTTAACCTTCGCAGCACATGGTTTACCAGCTTGCCCCCGGCGCCCTGGGAGCCAAAAGGGCGATGCGCGCTTAGCGCCTGCGGCGGGAAGTTTGCCTGGCCTGCGCCAGGGGGCAAATTTTTTCGCTGGCAGCCACCATTTTGCTGCGATCTGAGGTTTCGATTGACGCAGGGCGAGAGCCGGAGAACCAAGTGAAATGACGCCGCTTGTGATCGCGCCGTCGATCCTCTCCGCCGATTTCGCGCAGCTTGGCGCGGAAGTCAGCGCCCTTGCCGGCGCCGGGGCCGATTGGATCCATGTTGATGTCATGGATGGGCATTTTGTCCCGAACATTACAATTGGGCCGGGGGTCCTGCGCGCCTTGCGCCCCTATGCAAAAATCCCCTTTGACGTCCATCTCATGATTGCTCCCTGCGACCCTTATCTCGCTGCCTTTGCCGAGGCAGGGGCTGATAGGATTTCGATCCATGCCGAAGCCGGGCCGCATCTGCACCGCTCTCTGCAGGCCATCCGCGGGCTCGGCAAGAAGGCAGGCGTCGCGCTTAATCCGGCAACGCCGGCTGCGAGCGTCAAGCATGTCCTCGACCTCATCGACTTGGTTCTCGTCATGTCGGTCAACCCAGGGTTTGGCGGCCAGGCATTCATTCCGCAGGCAACGGAGAAGATCGCCGAGCTCAAGTCCATGATCGGCGCGCGGCCGGTCCGTATCGAGGTGGATGGCGGCATCAATCCTGAAACCGCCGCGCTTGCCGCCGCCGCCGGCGCGGACGCTCTTGTTGCTGGCGCTGCTGTTTTTAAGGAAGGCCGGGAAAATTATGCAGCGAATATCGCGGCCATTCGCAAATCCGCCGCTGGAAAGCTCTGCCGCGATGCCGCCTGAAGCGCTTATTTTCGACGTCGATGGAACGCTTGCCGAAACGGAGGAGGCGCACCGCCGCTCCTTCAACGAGGCATTTTCCGCATTTGGTCTCGATTGGACCTGGGACAAGGACGTCTATCGCGACCTTCTCCAAATCACTGGCGGCAAGGAGCGTCTCCTTCATTACATTGACGAATGGAGGCCCTGCGGCAGCAAGGCAGCGCTTTCCTGCTTCGCTGACCTTTACCAGGAATCGACCGCCCGTTACGCCGCTTTGGTCCAGTGCGGCGCCGCGCCAACGCGGCCCGGCGTGCGCCGCCTGATCACCGAGGCTCATGACCGGGGAGTGCGGCTCGCCATAGCGACGACCTCAGCGCGGCGCAGCGTCGATGCTCTCTTGCAAAAGATGCTTGGCGACGAGGGGCCGTCGTGGTTTGAGGTCATTGCCGCGGGCGATGCCGTGGAGCGAAAGAAACCCGCGCCGGATATATATTGCTTCGCTTTGGACAGGCTTGGGTGCGAGCCCGGCCGCTGCGTCGCGATCGAGGACTCCGAAAACGGCGTCAAAGCGGCAAGGGCCGCCGGCCTTCCGGTCATTGCTGTGCCAAGCGACTATTTGCAGGGCGATGATTTCAGCCTTGCAACGAGCGTTCTGACAGATCTTGGGGAGCCTGGCCGTCCCTGCCGCCAAATAACAGGCGTGCCTTTCGAGCGGGATTACGTCGACATCGACGGGCTCAGAGCTTGGATGGCCGCTAGGAGCGGCCCATTTGCTCCCGCCCATGAGGATGGCCGGAAAAACGGCTCCCGGCCGTCCCGATCTGGGCCTCGCTAGAACAGGCCGACGACTTTTCCATTCTCGTCGAGGCCGATCTTTGTGGCCGCGGGCACTTTGGGCAGGCCGGGCATGGTCATGATCTCTCCGCAGACCATGACAACAAATTCCGCGCCAGCGGCCAGCCGGACCTCGCGGATGTTGAGCTCGTGATTGGACGGGGCCCCGCGCAGCTTCGCATCGGTCGAGAAGGAATATTGCGTCTTGGCGATACAGACGGGATAGTGGCCGTAGCCGCTCTCTTGAAGGCGGGCAATCTGGGCGCGGACCTTTGCATCCGCCGTCACATCGCTTGCGCCATAGAGCTTTGTCGCGACCGCCTTGACCTTGTCCCAAAGCGGGGCCTGCTCCTCATAGACGAAGTGGAAATCGACCGGAACCTTGTCGATCATATCGACAACGGTGCGGGCAAGCTCTTCCGCCCCTTTGCCCCCTTCGGCCCAGTGGGTGCAGACGACAATCGGCGCTTCGTGATGCGCCATTTTCTTCTTGAGCAGCTCGATTTCGGCAGCCGTGTCGAAGGTGAAATGGTTGATCGCGATGACGCAGGGCAGGCCATAATGGATCCGTATATTGTTGACGTGCCGCTCCAGATTGGCGATGCCTTTCGCTAAGGCATCGAGATTTTCCGTGTTGAGGTCCTTCAGATCGGCGCCGCCGTGATATTTGAGGGCGCGGACCGTCGCGACAATCACCACAAGCTGAGGGCGCAGCCCTGATTTGCGGCATTTGATGTCGATGAACTTCTCGGCGCCAAGATCGGCGCCGAATCCTGCCTCGGTCACGACATAGTCGGACAGTTTCAACGCGGTCTTGGTGGCAAGGACGGAATTGCAGCCATGCGCGATATTCGCAAATGGCCCGCCATGGATGAATGCCGGGTTGTTTTCGAGCGTCTGAACGAGGTTCGGCTTTAAAGCATTCTTCAGGAGCACGGCCATAGCGCCATGCGCATTAAGATCAGCCGCAAGGATCGGTTTCTGGTCCCGCGTATAGCCGGCAACGATCCGCCCCAGCCGGTCTTTCAGGTCCTTGAGCGAGGTCGCAAGGCAGAAGATTGCCATGATCTCTGAGGCCACGACGATATCGAAGCCATCCTCGCGCGGATAGCCATTAGCCACGCCGCCGAGGCCCACGGTGATCTGCCGCAGCGCCCGGTCGTTCATGTCAACAACGCGTTTCCAGGTGATGCGCCGGACATCGAAGCCGAGCTCATTGCCGTGATGGATGTGATTATCGATCATCGCGGCAAGAAGATTGTGAGCCAGCCCGATGGCGTTGAAGTCGCCAGTGAAGTGGAGGTTGATGTCCTCCATCGGCACGACTTGCGCATAGCCGCCCCCCGCGGCGCCCCCCTTCATTCCGAAGACTGGCCCGAGCGAGGGTTCGCGCAAGCAGATGGAGGCCCTCTTGCCGATCCGGTTCAGCGCATCGCCGAGTCCGACGGTGGTCGTCGTCTTGCCTTCGCCAGCGGGGGTCGGGCTGATCGCTGTCACAAGGATCAGCTTGCCGTCAGGCCGGTCTGCAAGGCTCTCGATATATTCAAGGGACACCTTGGCTTTGTAATAGCCAAAAGGCTCCAGGTGCTCGTCGCTGATGCCGAGCTTGTCCTGCGCAACGTCACTGATGTGACGCATTGTGGCCTGTTGCGCGATGTCGATGTCGGCCGGCATGGTTCCTCCCTTCGAAGCCGTGCTCAGGCTTCCACCACGTTTTGCGGCTTGCCCGCTGCGAAAGCGTTGATATTGTCAATGAGCTGGTCGGCGAGGATCTGCATGGCCTCGCGGCTTGCCCAGGCGACGTGCGGCGTGATGATGAGATTAGGCAGCCGCAGATCGAGCAGAATATTTCCTTGCTTTGGCGGCTCGACGGTCAGAACGTCGAAGCCTGCGCCGCCGATCACCTTGCTGGTGAGCGCTTCGGCGAGAGCCTGCTCATCGACGAGCCCGCCGCGCCCAGTGTTGATCAGGATGGCGTCGTTCTTCATGAGCCGCAATTCCTTCGCGCCGATCATATTCTTTGTTTCTGGGGTGAGCGGCAAATGCAGGGTGATGATGTCGCTTTCACGCAGAAGGGTCTCGAAATCCGTGAGGCCGGGCTGGGGCACTATGTCATAAGGGAGCACCTTCAGGCCAAAAGCTTCGGCAATCCTTCCAACCGCCTTGCCAATGGCGCCGTAGCCCACAATGCCGATGGTTGAGCCGCGCATGTCGCGGATCGGATGGTCGAAGAAGCAGAACTGATCGCATTCCTGCCAGCGCCCGGCCCGCACATCGTCGCGATAGGCAAAAAGGCTGCGGCGCAGCGCAAATGCGAGCGCGAAGACATGCTCCGGCACCGAATTGTAGGCGTAATTGCGGATGTTTGAGACAACGATCCCATGCGCCTTGCAATAGGATTTGTCGACGACATCCGTGCCTGTTGCTGCAACCGCGATCAGTTGAAGCTTGGGAAGCTGCGCAAGGGTTGCCTCGCGCATCGGCACTTTATTGATGATGGCGATGGTTGCGTCCTTGAGGCGCTCGACAATCTGGTCAGGCGAGGTGACGGAATATTCCTTGTAGCTATGCGGAAAATCCGGCTTCCGCACATTGGCTTCCAGCGTCGAACGGTCGAGAAAGACAATTGAATGTTGCACGGCTTGGTCTTTCGTGAAGTTGTCGTGCGGATTTGGATTTTGTCCGCCGCCCGCACCGCCCAGGCGCGCTGGCCTGGGGGAAAGCGGCTCGAGCTTTCATCCCGGCGCGCGGCAGATAGCGCGGAACGCCATTAGCGCTCCTTCAAGCCGGGAATGCGCCGCAGGCCGGTAAGATGCGGCGCACATTTCGCGCGGGCCGCCCCCGCTTGGAGAAGCCGGCGGGGGAGGCCGGAAGGCATCAGTCGTTGAGGACGCCTTCGGGATGCAGCTCGGCGAAATGCTCCTGCTGGCTCGGCTTCTTTTCCTTGGCCATGATCGTGGAGCGGAAATGCGCCTGAGCGGCGGCGACGCCGCTGCCAAGCTCGATGTCAATGCCGACATCGCGCATGGCCATTTCCGCGCCGGCGATCGCGCCGATCACCATGAGGTCGTTGAGATCGCCGAGGTGGCCGATGCGGAACACTTTGCCTGCGACCTGCGACAAGCCCGCGCCAAGAGAAAGATTGTAGCGGCGGAAGGCCGCGTCGATCACATCGGCGCCGTTGAAGCCTGGCGGAACCACAATCGCAGTGACCGTGTCGGAATACCACTGCGGATCCTTGGCGCAGGGCGTAAGGCCCCAGGCCTTGACCGCGGCGCGCACGCCGCTTGCGAGAACGTGATGGCGCTCAAACACCCGCGGGAGCTTCTCTTCGAAAAGCATGTTCAGCGACTCGCGCAGGCCGTAAAGCATCGGCAGAGCAGGGGTATAAGGGAAATACCCCGTCGCATTGGCCTTCATCATGTCGCCAAAGTCAAAATAGACGCGCTTGAGCTGCGCCGTCTTATAGGCCGCGAGCGCGCGCTGGCTCGCGCAAACGATGCCAAGGCCCGCAGGCAGCATCAGGCCTTTCTGCGAGCCCGCAACCGCAAGATCGACGCCCCACTCGTCCATGCGGAAGTCGATGCTCGCAATCGAACTCACGCCGTCAACATAGAGCATTGCCGGGTGATTAGCCGCGTCTATGGCCTTCCGCACTGCGGCAATGTCGCTCGTCACGCCGGTGGCGGTCTCGTTTTGCACCGCCAGAACAGCCTTGATCTGATGGCTCTTGTCGGCCCGGAGGATGGATTCGATCTTGTCGGGTTTGACGCCCGTGCCCCATTCTTCTTCCAGAACCTGGACGTCGAGGCCGATCCTTTGCGCGAGGTCGATCCAGAGATGGCTGAACTGGCCAAAGCGCGAGGCAAGGACCTTATCGCCGGGCGAGAGCGTATTGCAAAGCGAGGCTTCCCATGCGCCTGTGCCGGAGGAGGGGAAGATAAAGCACTGGCCTTCTGCGGTTTGGAAGAGTTTCTTCAAATCCGCAAACAAAGGCAGAGTGAGCTCCGGGAACTTGGAAGACCTGTGATCTTCCATCGCCACCATCATGGCCCGCATGATGCGGTCCGGCACGTTGGTCGGTCCAGGAACGAACAGAAAGTGGCGGCCCGGCATAATAAATCCTCCTTAAGTTTGCGAGCTTACCCTATTAACAACACCATGGCCGCTAGCGCAACCGCCGAAGTTGCGCTAGCGCCGGGCCTTTATTTCATGGCGATGATGGCTAGGTCATTACCAGGATTGCCCTAAAATCATTGACATTTGTTAGCGTTGGGCCAGTGACGACCAAATCCCCTATGGCTGAAAAGAAACCATAGCCATCGTTATTGGCAAGGCTTGCCTTGGCCGAGATGCCGAGCTTGGCGGCGCGGCCAAGAGTCCCAGGATCAATGATGGCGCCTGCATTGTCCTCTGTCCCGTCGATTCCATCTGTGTCCGCGGCCAGCGCGTAGATTCCCGGATGCCCATCAAGGGCGACCGCCAGAGCGAGCAAGAACTCGGCATTGCGCCCCCCGCGCCCTGTGCCGCGCACGGTGACCGTGGTTTCGCCGCCCGAGATCAGGGCGCAGGGGGGAGGCAAAGGCTGGCCAAAGCCATGCGCCTGACGGGCAATCGCTGCATGCACCAAGGCAACATCCCGCGCTTCGCCCTCGATGGCATTGGAAAGGATGAGAGGCCCGGCCCCAGCCCTGCGCGCAACCGCCGCGGCAGCCTCGAGGGAAAGCTGTGGCGTGGCGATTATGATATTGTCAGTGTTCGCGAGGCGCGGATCGCCAGGTTTCAAAGTCTCTGAGCCGGGAGAGGCGAGAAAGGCCCGGACATTCTCCGGCGCCGGAATGGCGTATTTTTGCAGGATCGCCAAAGCATCGGCTGAGGCTGTTGGGTCGGCGACAGTCGGGCCCGAGGCAATCACGCAAGGGTCGTCACCCGGCACATCCGAGATCAAGAGGGACACGACGCGCGCGGGCCAAGCGGCCGCTGCGAGCTTGCCGCCCTTGACCGCCGACAGATGCCTGCGGACGCAATTCATCTCGGCGATCGTGGCGCCGCTTTTCAAAAGCGCTTTGCTGATGCTTTGCTTATCGGCCAGCGTGATCCCTTCCGCGGGCAGAGCGAGAAGCGCTGATCCCCCGCCTGAAATGAGGCAAAGGACGAGATCGTCAGGTGTGAGGCCCTTGACCATGGAGAGGATCCGCCGCGCCGCCCCTTGCCCCGCGGCGTCGGGGACGGGATGGCTCGCCTCGACGATCTCGATGCGCCGGCAAGGCGCGCCATGGCCATAGCGCGTGACCACCAGCCCTTCGAGGGGTCCTTCCCAATGGTCTTCGACGGCCTTGGCCATTGCCCCGCTCGCCTTGCCGGCGCCAACGACAATCACGCGGCCAGGGGGCGGCGGGGGCAAATGCGGCGGCACGCATTTCTCTGGCAAGGCCGCGCCAACCGCCGCATCAAACATCTCACGGAGCAGCTGACGCGGATCGAATGTCATGGCGGATTCTGCCTTTCCTGGCTGTGGGGCGCGCTTGCTGACATAGCGGGCTAAAGGTGACGCGCCGGGATCCCCTTTTCGCCCGTTTGGCTGATGACCCCCTTGCGGAGCAAGCGCTTAGTTCGTGCAATTGCAGCATGGGCCGCAGGCGCAATCCGCATGCGGCCCTTGGCGGCCTCCAAGCTTTCTTGCCGCTACATAAAGGCAAACGCCAGGCTTTCAATCTTTTTCTCCCGGCACAGCGCGCAGGGCTTCGCCAACCCCTTGGAAGCGAATGGATTTTCTTCTAGCGGCCTCATGGGGCTGCGCCTAGTTTGAGGCGCGCGCCTCCTGTGCCCTCGCAGCTGGGGCAGCCCTCAATCACAAAGGTGTCAAGCAGAGGGTTGCTTAGGCGGGAATTTGGCAATAAGGCTTCCAATGAATTGGATGGCGGGTGCCCAACAGGTTTGCAATTTGCGCTCAAGCGCAGAAGGCTCACCGTGCAAACGCGCCGTTTCACAAGTCCAGCGGTCGTAACCCAAGGGGCAAGGAGGGGCATTTGGACGTTCACGAGTATCAAGCCAAGGAGATCCTGGCAAACTTCGGTGTGGCAATTCCGCAAGGCGCGGTGGCTTACAGCCCCGAGCAGGCGGTCTATTGCGCGACCGAGCTTGGCGGCTGGCATTGGGCCGTGAAGGCGCAAATCCATTCCGGCGGCCGCGGCAAAGCCGGCGGCATCAAGCTTTGCAAGACCTAT
>DASRYK010000106.1:0-2364 GCA_035687205.1 Methylocella sp.
CGCGCGGTTCGGAACAAGATGCGACGGCCGCGGCCAGAAGCACAATTCCATCCGGCGGATGATTTGATCGAGCCCCTTGTATTGAAAGACGGCGCTGCTTTCCCCAGCCGAGACAGAACATGCGCCGCGTCTTTCGCGCGAGGCCCCGCGAATCTCGAACAGATCGCGGAAATCGGCGCCAAAGCCGATGTCTATGCGGAACTGAATGGGCATATTGGCATAATTGCGAAATCCGATTCTTTCGTAGCACACGGCCTCCCAGAGGAATTTCGTGCGCTCAATGGCGATCAAATCGCGTGGCAGAGCGATCGCGCCGTCTCTGTGAACGTCGGGATTGGTCAGATTGACGGAGAGGGCGGCGTTGTCGTCCTGGATGACTGAATTCAGCAGAAGCGGCCTTTCGCCCTCGAAGCGAAGCTCGTACCAGGAAAGGAAACGCGTATCGTTGAAATAGAGCCCCTCGGGGCCAGTGCCGAGAACGCCAATATCACCGTAATTGTCGAAAACCGCGAACGCGTCGCCATGTTTAAGGGTGCGCAGACATCTCTGGGTGAGAGAGCCGCGGATTTCGATATAATGGTCCGGGAGAACAGCTATTCCGTCTGCGGACGCTTCATTGCTGCGCACCGCCTCACCCTGGCGATCCGTCATGAGTTCACTCCTGCGAGGTGACCGGCCTCGCTCAGCCCTCCGCAGCCTTGGCTGGGTGGCAAAGCTTCAGTTCATCTGGCCAGGGGCCTGCGCGGATCCCTTCTCTGCCGCAACTTCAGCCTTTACGCAGGAAAAAGGAACAAGGCCGCGAAGGCTGCGTTCCGCAGCAGCCTTGGCCAGCAATGAATGGTAAGCGGCAAGATAAGATTGCGCCATCCGCGCCGCCGTGAACCGCCGCTCGAACTCGGCGCGCACCTTGCGCCGGTCCATCTGCGCGGCCTTGCCGGCCGCATCCACCGCTTCGCTGATCGAATCCACGATGATGCCGCTCACGCCATGTGTGAGCACTTCAGGCACAGACCCGTTCCGCCAGGCAATCACAGGCGTTCCGGCCGACATTGCCTCGATCATCACAAGGCCAAAGGGCTCCGGCCAGTCGATCGGGAATAAGAGCGCACGGGCGCTCCCGAGAAAGCCGCGTTTTTGAGTCTCGCCGATTTCGCCTATAAATTCAACGAGGGGATGGTCAAGAAGGGGTTCGATCTGGGCCTTGAAATAAGCAAGGTCTGCCGGGTCCACCTTGGCCGCGATTTTGAGAGGCATCCCCGCGCGTTTGGCGATTTCGATCGCCCTGTCCGGCCGTTTCTCGGGTGAAATGCGCCCCAGAAAAGCCAAATAGTTCCCTCCCACTGGGTCGAAGGGGCAAATGTGCGGAGCGAGCCCGTGGTGAACTGTGGCGAGCCAATTGACACATGCCGGCATCGGGCGGCGCTGCGCGTTCGAGATCGAGATCAGGGGCATCTCTGGATAGGCTCTGTAAAGAGGATGAGAATCCTCCAAGTCGAGCCTGCCGTGCAAAGTGACGGCGCATTTGTGCGCAAGATCGTGGAACAAGGCTTGCGGCAGCAAATCGACATGAAAATGAATGATGTCGAAATCATTGGCCCGGCGGCGGACTTCCCGCAGCATGGCAAGGGTGCTGCCAAGGTGGTCCCGGATCCCTGCGAGGCGCAGGCTTTGCGGAGCGCAGGGGACAAGCTCGGCCCTTGTTTCAGAATCGGCGCTAGCAAAAAGCGTGACCCGGTGACCGAGCCTCACAAGCTCCTCGGCCAGCCAGGAAACAACGCGTTCAGTCCCGCCATAAAGCTTGGGCGGTACAGCTTCCGCAAGAGGGGCCACGAGCGCAATGCGCAAAGGGCCGGAAACCCTGGCGGGCATCTGCATCTGGCGATGGGTGATTTTCATTTCTTATGGATCTCAGGGACTGTTTCTAACTGGGCGGTTCAAACCGGTTTTTTAGAAAATGTGCTCTCCCGCGCAAAGTTCCACGAGCACGCAATATGCAAGATCTTTAGTATCGGCTCTTTTTCCATCGTCATATGCCGGGTGTTCAAAGCTGGAAGCCGCCGCCGTCTGAGAAAAGCAAGAGATCTTAAGTCCGTCTCTGCTGTGTCAAGATTTGCGGGGCAGAGTCTACGGCCGTCTGTGCCCAAATTGCAACAACCTCAAGGATACCGCGCCTGGGAGCGCAAAAACAGCTGTGCTTTTCTGGCCTGCCACCGGATTATCGGATAAAACCGTCGAGGATATTTGAGGGGAAATTCATGTTGCGCGTGCGCTTTGGTCTCGTCTCAATGCTCGCCCTTGCCCTCGCCAGCGCAGGCGGCTGCTCCTTCTTTCCTGTCGCCGGGCCGAGACAGGCGGATATCGAGA
>DASRYK010000107.1:0-46743 GCA_035687205.1 Methylocella sp.
GCTGGTTACTTCCATGCCGATGCAGACCTCGGTGATAACGGGAGTCGTCCAAGTCATGTGAGCCTCTGCCTCCATCTTAAGCGTTGCGTTTCGCAAAGCGCAAACGTTTTCCTGCCCTGAACGGGTGCTGCCCGCCCTGTCCCTATCTAGCATCGCCCGCCCCTTCCCGTCAAGCCCTTTCCGTGGCCTGTCCGCCGCGGTTCGAGGCGCTCAAAGCCAGCTGCGCTCAGCTGCCGCCTTAGCTTCATAAGCTTCGATGCTTGCTGCCTTTTGCAATGTCAAGCCAATATCGTCAAGGCCGTTAAGCAGGCAATGCTTGCGGAAAGGGTCAATCTCGAAAGCGACCGCGCCGCCGTCCGGGCCGCGGATTTCCTGAGCCTCAAGGTCGACTGTGAGAGTCGCATTCGCCCCACGCTTGGCGTCATCCATGAGCTTGGCGAGGTCTCCGCGCGAGACTTTGACCGGCAGAATGCCGTTCTTGAAGCAATTGTTGTAGAAAATATCGGCGAAGCTCGTCGAGATGACGCAGCGGATGCCAAAATCAAGAAGCGCCCAGGGCGCATGCTCGCGCGAGGAGCCGCAGCCGAAATTGTCGAGCGCGACAAGGATTTTTGCGTTGCGGTAGGCTGGCTTATTCAGGACAAAATCCGGGTTTTCCGAGCCATCCTCCTTGTAGCGCAACTCGGCGAAGAGGCCCTTGCCAAGGCCAGTGCGCTTGATCGTCTTCAGATACTGTTTGGGGATGATCATGTCGGTGTCAACGTTGGTAATTTCGAGCGGCGCCGCGACACCGGTAAGCGTGGTGAATTTTTCCATTTCTGTCCTGGCAGCGTTATAGCGCCGAGCCTCACCCCGAAGCGCTTGCGCCGCAAGCGTCCCGAAGCGTAAGCGCGCTTGGAAACTCGCCGGGCCCGCCCGGTTCCAGGGTAGTGAGCCAGGCTCACATCGCGAAGAATAAAGGAGCGGGCAGTTTCATAGGCTTTGTCCCTCCTCTTATCAAAGCGCATGTGCCGAAGCAAACGAGGCTTCTGCGCCGCCTGGCAGCGGGTTCGGGAAAATAAAACGCATGGCGCCCCGCGCCCTTCATTGAACTGCCATTGCGCCCAAAACCAGAGAACCTAGGCAGCGCGGGGCACCCCTCTCCCCGTCAGGCGTCCTTGCCCCAGTGCAGAGAATGGACGCCTTGCCGCCGGGCGATCTCGCGCTTGACGCGGACCCAGTGCCGGAAGGGCCGGTCGCCGTTGATGCAGCGCCCCGCGGCGCGGTCTTGCGCCTCATAATAGGCTTGGTCGCCAAACCGTTCGATGAGCCGCGACGCATCGGACCTGACGGTCTCCAAATAAAGCCTGTAACGCTCAATCAAAGTGAACGGCCAGAGCATTGCCGCCTCCTTCTGCTTGAAATATTGAGCAGTTTTGGCGCCGCGCCGATTTTGGTCTTATTGTCTTATTGCTTATGATTTTAGCCGTGCGCCCCCCTCGGCGATCCCGCAGAAATTGAACATGCCTCCCCGGCATGCGGCCCGGAAAAAAGGCGCAGTTTCTCGATTTCCTTGGCTAGAAGGCGCAAATCCTGCCAGGCGAGGCGCTTCTGCGCGGGCTGACGCAGCAAATAGGCCGGATGCAGCATAGCGAGCGCCCGGATCTGCTTGCTCCCAACCGGATAGGCGAACCAGCGCCCGCGCAGCCGCATGATGCCCTCCTTGCCGCCCAGCAAAGTCTGGGCAGCAGCAGAGCCAAGGCAAACAAGTATTTTCGGGTCCACGAGCTCGATTTGCCGCCGGATGAAGGGCAGGCAGGCAGCGGTTTCAAGCGGCGTCGGAGTGCGGTTCCCTGGCGGGCGCCAAGGCACAACATTGGCAATATAGACTTTGCTGCGGTCGAGCCCGATGGAAGCCAGCATTTTGTCGAGCAATTGGCCTGCCCGGCCGACAAAGGGCACGCCTTGCCGGTCTTCGTCAGCGCCGGGCGCCTCCCCGACAAACATGATCTCCGCCCTGGGATTGCCGTCCCCAAACACGAGCTGAGTCGCCGTGCCCTTGAGCGCGCAGCCTTCGAATGCCTCAAGCTTGGCGCGAAGATCATCGAGAGTCCGGGCAGATGCAGCAAGCTCCTCCGCCGTCGCCGCAACGGCGCTTGGCGGCTGCATTCCTTGCTCCGCGCCCGGCCGGCTGACGCTCGATGCAACAGCGGCCGCAGGTGAATGTGGCGCCTTGGCAAAAAGCGCGGCGCCCGCTGCCTCGGCAAAGCGGTCGTGCGGGGCATCGTCGACCGCGAGATCGGCGCCCATGTCTGCATGCCAGCGCAGGATGGCAGCCAAGCTTTCAACCCTCATCAAGGCTGTTATATACCCCAATAGGAGCCCCGCAACACGGGGGTGCAAGGCAAAGGCGCCGTGCTGGGCCCGGTGCGCTTTCGCGGCAAAGGAAACGGAGCTTCCATGACCAAGCCGGAACCGGATCTTCCGCCGCGCGAGAGCTTGGATTTCGATGTTGTTATCGTTGGGGGCGGGCCTGCGGGTCTTTCGGCTGCGATCCGTCTCAAGCAGCTCAATCCGAAGTATTCCGTCGCCGTCATTGAGAAAGGCTCCGGCCTTGGCGCTCACATTCTCTCTGGCGCAGTCATCGACCCCTGCGGGCTTGATGCGCTGCTCCCTGCCTGGAGGGACGATCCGCAGCGGCCGCTCACAACGGCGGTTACATCGGACCGGTATTATTTCCTTGGCCCAAAGAGGGCTTTCCGTCTCCCCAATGTGATCCTGCCGCCCCTCATGCGCAACCACGGCAATTTTGTGGGATCGCTTGGGAATGTCGTGCGCTACCTCGGCGTCAAAGCGGAAGGGCTTGGGGCCGATATTTTTCCGGGTTTCGCGGGGGCCGGGCTGCTCTATGGCTCGAAGGGCGAGGTCATGGGCGTTGCCACGGGAGACATGGGCATTGCCCGCGACGGAAGCCTGAAAAGCAATTTTGCGAGAGGCATCGAGCTTCGCGGCAAATACACGCTCATCGCGGAAGGCGCGCGCGGCTCACTTGCAAAGGAGCTCATCACCCGGTTTTGTCTCGGGAGCGGCCGCGAGCCGCAGAAATTCGGCATTGGGCTCAAGGAGCTCTGGCGGGTTGATCCGTCTTTGCACCGGCCCGGTCTCATCCAGCACACCTTTGGATGGCCTCTCGGCGACCGCACGGGCGGCGGCTCCTTTCTCTATCATTTCGAGGACGGGCTCGTGGCCGTGGGCTTCGTCGTTCATTTGAACTACGCAAATCCGCTGCTTTCGCCATTCGATGAATTCCAGCGCTTCAAGACGCATCCCAAAATCGCGCCGCTTCTCGCAGGCGGGGAGCGGCTTTGCTTTGGAGCAAGGGCGATCACCGAAGGGGGATGGCAGTCCGTCCCGAAGCTCGTCTTTCCTGGCGGCGCGCTCATCGGCTGCGCAGCAGGCTTTGTCAATGTGCCGCGCATCAAGGGCACGCACAATGCAATGCTCTCTGGAATGCTCGCGGCGGAGCATGCCGCCGCCGCTATCGAGGCAGGCCGCGCAAACGACGAGCTTTCGTCTTACGAAGATGCCTGGCGCGGCTCGGCGGTTGGCCGCGATCTTTATAAGGTCCGCAACGTCAAGCCGCTATGGTCGAAATACGGCACGCGGGCGGGCATCGCGCTCGGCGGCCTCGATATGTGGATGAACGAGATTTTCCGCGCCTCGCTCTTCGGCACCTTGCCCCATGAAGGGCCAGATCACGCAAGCCTCGTGCCGCTCACAAAAGCCGCTCCCATCGAATATCCAAAGCCCGATGGCAAACTCACTTTCGACAGGCTGTCGTCGGTCTATATCTCAAATACCCATCATGAGGAGGATCAGCCCTGCCATCTGCACTTAAAAGATCCTTCAATTCCGATTGCGAAAAACCTGCCCGAATATGGCGAGCCTGCGCGGCTTTACTGCCCTGCGGCCGTCTATGAAGTCGTGTACCAGGACGAAGAGTCGAAGACCGGCCCGCGCTTCGTGATCAATGCGCAGAACTGCGTTCACTGCAAGACATGCGACATCAAGGATCCGGCGCAGAACATCACCTGGGTGCCGCCAGAGGGGGGCGGCGGGCCGGACTATCCGGAAATGTGAACCGCCTTGCTCCTCGGGGAAGGCCTTCCGGCCAGACCGTGATGACGCGCCGGTCTTACCAAAATGTTTCACGTGAAACATTTTGGTGCAATTGGCGGCCTGCGCGAAAAGACATGCGTGGCGCGCGGCATGATACGAAACCGGGATTTGGCGCAAGCGGAAGCGTGCGATAGAGTTTATATAGGGATATTTTGATTTCAGAACGAGGGGATTGCCTCGCGGCCTCGCAGGCATGAGTTTCTGCGCCGCTCCCGCAAGGAGCGCGAAATGGAGCAGGAATTATCTGTTGCGGATGGCTGGTCCGGCCGGACCTTGCCATTCCTCGCCCGGCTGACCGCGCTATTCTGATCCCTGGCGATGAATGAAACTTGCGCGCTTATGCCTGCCGGATGCGCCTTTTTTCCTATATCCTATAAGAGATCCCTACAATTTGCTTTTTTCCGCAAGGATTTTGCTGCGCTGCCGCTCGGCTTTTTGAATGTAGAAATAAGCCTTGGCTTTGCGAAATTCCACGAGGGCGCCATCGGCAGCTTGGAGCGCATTGCCGAGATTGTTCTGTGTTGCTGCCCATTGGAGCGGCACGCGCTCGCGAGGCCTTGCGTCCAGCACGTTGCGGAAGAGTGCTGCCGCTTCGTCCAGCGGCGCGCTTTTTCCCGATTGCTCGCCATAAATGGCCAGCGCAACGGCGAGGCTGGACTGCACCCCGGCCAGGGTTTCGGCTGTCCAATCACCCCTCTTGCTTGCGGCAAGCTGGCGGACCTGGCCGATCAAAGGAGCGAGCCTATCGGCAACATAATGTCCCTGTTGCCCGAAGGTGAGTTCGGCCAAGCGGGATTGGGCAAGCAAGCCCAAAATCTGCTTCAGGTCGTTCCAGAATTCAGCGGGCAGCTCCAAGGTCTCGGTTTGCGGCAGATATTTTCCGGTGGACGCCGCGCCGGGGACATGGCGAGACGGTGTCCAGTAGAGCCGCATCGCGCTTCTGCCGCCAAGGTTTACGACGCTGCCCCAGATCAGGGCATCGGCGCCTGACTGTTGCAGCAGTTCCCGCACCTCTTTTTCAGCATTAGACTTACTCTGTTCTTCCGCATCGATCGGGCGGCCGATGGCGATTGTTTCGACGCCCTCCAACTGGCGCAGCTCATCGCGCAGCAAAATCTCATGTTCACGGTCTTTGTCATGGCCGAGCTGCGCGATTGCCAGAGTGAGGCGGCCAGCCGGCGCAGGGTTAACCGGGCCCTGGCTGAAATAATTGATGATCCAAGCGACGCCAGGACGTTCTGCGATGTCTTTCCAGTGCCACCACACGGTGCCAGCAGCAAACAGACCAACAATCAGGAGCGCTCCCAGCAGCCCGTAACGCTCCCGTATCCGCTTGAGGACCGTCAGCCACCCGGTAACCGCATCAATCGATTCTTCGAGAGGCCTTTTCTCTTCCTGCCCGGCCATCCCCCCAGAGAAGCCCCGAAATCAACGTGACGCGCGATAAGCCATTCATCTCATGGCGGCGAGTTTGGCGAGCGGGCCGGCTTTGTCAAGGACGCGAGCCCCTTCGAGACGGCCCTTCGGGCCCCCAGGACGGGGGAGCCTTTTCGCCGAAGCTTCCGTCCCGGCGCGTGCTGCCCTTTCTCGCCCGCCGCCGGATCAGAGCCCCATCGCGCGCGGGCCGGCGCGGGGATCGCGCCGCACGGCCCCCGAGCCCGCCATCAGCCGAGTCAAAGAGCGGCCGTCGATACCGTCCGGCGGCGCAAGGCCCAGCATTTCAAGCACCGTCGGGGCGACCTCGAGCACATCGCCGCCGTCATACTGCGCACCGGGGGGAAATGGGCCGTTGACCACCCACATCGCCGAATGCGGCGTGTGATCGCCCGTGCGCGGCAGCCAATGCTGATAGACGGTCCGCTTGATGAGTCCGAGCCGCTCCGACCAGCAGGCATCGAGAACGCCAAGATCGTCGCGGAACACCACCAAGATGTCGGGGACGTCGGGATGGTGATTGGGCCCGAAGGCTTCGCGCGCCGTGTAGACCTTCTTGACGATGGGCTCGCGCGTTTCAGGATGCTTCAATTCAAGAAGCGCTTCGCGGATCGTCTCGGTGATCGCGGCGGCTTCGTTGCCGGGCGCGACTGCGCCGAAAGGCTCACGCCCCTTGAGATTGAGCCGGATCGCGCCGCATCGGTTGTTGCGGAGTTCCGCCGCGCGCGTCTCAGAGCGCGAGAAGGGCTCATGCAACGACCCGCTGCCGCTCTGGATGGTCTGAATCACGCGCTTGCTTGCGAGCGACTTGAACGCCTCGCGCAGCGTGCGGATTGCCGGATTCGACGAAAATTGCAGGTTGCGCCAGAACCGGCCCTGCATCGTATCCTCGCCCTCCGAGGTGAGGCCAAGCCGCGCCAGAACCTCGTTCAGCAAGTTTGGCCCGCCGGAATAAAGGGCCATGCCATGGCTCGCCACGAGAACGGCCGTGGCGCCTGGTCCCGCGGCTTCGATGAGCGCGCCTATGCCTTTGTCGATCTCCGCGTAAACATCCCGCACCGCATTCTTAAATTCGTCTGGCGCATCAGGATCGTGCTTGGGGTGACCGGGATCGAGAAAGTGCCAGAACTGGTGCCCGGCGCAATGGCTCTCCGTGAAGCACACATTGAAGAGATCCCAGGATTCGCGCTTGAGATAATCAAGATAGATGCGCGTCTTGACCGAGGCTCCATGCTTAAGCCCGCGGAGAAGCTTGGAATAGCCTTCCCGCGTCTCGCCATGCGAATCGCATGCTGAAACAGGGTGATCGCCATACTTTCCGCGAATCTCCTCCAAGAGCGAAGGCGGCTCGCTTGTGATCGCGAAATTGCGGTCATGCGTGCCCCATTCGAACAATTGCAGCCCGTTGAAATCCTTCGCAGGAACCGTCTGCGGAATATCCGAGACGAAGACGCGCTGCCCGGCGCGGCTTGCGCGCACCCAATAGTAAAGCTCCGTATCGATTTCTCCGGGTTCAAGGGGGCGCTTGAACGCTTCGCCAGTATGAAGCTGCTGGCCGTGATAGAAATGCGCATGCCGCCCGCAGCCCATGCCAGACGAGATTTCGGGCCAGATGGCGCCGGGCAGCGTCTCGAGCGAGGACGCCATGCGGATGGTTGCGCCTTGCTCCATCGCCGAGCGGAGCGAGGGGCAGAAGCCTTCCCTCGCCCAGCGTTCAAGCAAAGTCGTTTCCGCTGCATCGAGGCCAATAAATATCACGCGCGCGGTCATGGCGCTCTCCCCTGAAATTGGAATGGTCAGCAATCGCCTTGATCAAGATTTGCACCGGGCGGACCCGCAGCCAGGCTTGAGGCGGGATAAGCCCGTCTCGCGCCGGAAAAGCCGCGGGCGGAGAAGGCATGGCCGCGCAAAAGCGCGCAAGACCCAATTGCGCCTGGGCTTAGCCGTGCATGATCCTTGAAGAGAAGCGCACGCCGCGAATCAAGCGGAAACCAATCCGGGGAATGACGCCCGCCGCGCCTTATTTGCCTTCATTTGCCTTCGCCGCGCTCAAAGAGTTTGGCTCCCGTCTTCCGCTCGATCCTGCGGATCTGCGAGCCGACGAGATAGCGGGCGAGGAGAAGCGTCCCGCCGACAATAAAAATTGCTATGACATAGCCAAGGCCGGTCAAGCGGAACATGTCGATTGTCTCGGTGTCGAGGCCGAAAAAATTGCCCATGGCGTTTCCCTTTATGCCGGATCACCTTTCAATTGATCGCCGGAGCGGGAAATGCAAGGGCAGACACCCAAAACCTCCGGGCTTTGCCGTTGCAGGGCCATACCCTAGCCGCTTGGCGCCGCAGCTCCAGCGGTAATGCCTTCGCCTTGTGCGGCTTAGGAAATGGTGGCAAGCTTTGCCCGTAAAACGCTCGGGGGAAGGAAGAGGGTGCGATGAAACGCAGTGCGCTGCTGGCGGTTTTGCTTGCGGCTTTCCCAGTTATACTCAACGATGCGCCCGCCAAAGCGCAATCCTCCCGCACCTGGGTATCGGGCGTCGGCGATGACGCCAATCCATGCTCGCGCACGGCGCCCTGCAAGACATTCGCTGGAGCGATTTCGAAGACCCTTGCCGGAGGCGAGATCAATGCTCTTGACCCAGGCGGCTTCGGCGCTGTCACCATCACCAAGGCTATCACCATCGACGGCGGAGCAGGCCAAATCGCAGGAATTCTAGCGGCCGGCACGAATGCGATCGTCATCAATGCCGGTGTGAACGACATTGTTCACCTGCGCAATCTCGACATCAACGGACTTGGCACGGGGCTGAGCGGCATCCGCTTTTTGGCTGGCGCTGCGTTGGATGCAGACAATGTGCGAATTTACCGGTTCGTTCAGGCCGGAATTGACTTTGAGCCCTCAACCGCATCCAAACTGGAAGTCACGAATTCAGCTATCACCGACTGTGCCGGAGGCGGCATTTTGGTGAAGCCTGCGTCAAGTGCCGCCAGGGTAAATTTGAACGGCGTGACGTCGAGCCGCAATCAATTTGGTCTCCGCGTTGAGGATCGTGGCAGGGCGACGGTGCAAGAGAGTTCGATGAGCGCAAACAAGGGCAGCGGCATCATCGCAGCTTCTTCAACCGCAGCTAGCGAAATCAATGTCGAAAGGTCTGTGGTTTCGAACAATGCCGTGGGGTTGATAGCTGCTGGCGCAAAATCCACGGTCAGGATTTCGGAGGCTGGCATATTCGGCAATGGGACCGGTATTTCGGCGCAGGGCGGCGCCGTCATCTCGTTCGGCAACAATCATATCGCTGGCAACGCAACGAATGGGGCGCCGACATCAACCCTCACGCAACAATGACGCAAAGTTTATCGCCGCAACCCGGTTTGGGGCCGGCTAGGTGACTGTTTTCTTCAGCCATTCAAACCATTGCAACCACCTGATGCGCGCTTCTTGCTTCTTATTTGCTGTATGCATGCTCCTCCAAACATCCGCCATGGCGCCCGCTGAGCCGCAATGGCTCACGCTGCCGCCGGCGCCTGGGCTGCCGCAAGCGGAGCAAAGCGGGCCCGTTCCGGTGAACGGCATCAAGATCTGGCATGCCGTCTTTGGGCAAGGTGAGCCTGTGATCCTTCTGCACGGGGGGCTCGCAAATGCGAATTACTTCGGCCATCTCGTGCCGGCGCTGGCAAAGGCCTATCGCGTCATTGTGATGGACAGCCGCGGCCACGGGCGCAGCATGCGCGGCGCAGAGCCTTTGGGCTATAGCCTCATGGCCTCCGACGTCATCGCTCTCATGGACGATCTGAAGATTGGTAAAGCCGCGATCGTTGGCTGGAGCGACGGCGCGATCACCGGCCTTGAAATTGCGATGAACCATCCCGAGCGCTTGACGAAGCTTTTCGCCTTTGCCGCCAATTCCGATCCCGCCGGCTTGAAGGACGCGGCGTCGAGCCCCGTGTTCCAGGCTTTCCTGGCAAGGGCGGCGAAGGAATATGAAGCGCTCTCGCCAGCGCCGGATAGATTTGCATCCCTTCGCAGCGATGTCATGCGGATGTGGGCCGAGGAGCCAGACTATAAGGCCCAAAACCTCCGCAAAATCCGCGTGCCTGTGTGGATCGCCGGAGCCGACCGGGACGAAGCGATTAAGAGAGAGAATATCGAGTTCATGGCCGGAGAGATCCCCGGCGCGGGCTTATTGATCATGCCAAACGTCAGCCATTTCGCCATGCTGCAAGACCCGGAGCTCTTCAATAGCCTCGTAATGCATTTCCTGCAGCATGAGACCCCGCGCTGACCGGCTTGCGCATGAACCCCTTCGATCCCCGCCTCACGCCGGCGCGGCCGGACCTTGCCGCCGCGCATTTGCGCGGCCAGATCGCAGCCGCAAATTATGCAGAAGGCCGCACCATGCGGGTGGCTCAGGGCACCGCGAATGTGCACCGGGCCCCGGATGCTGGCTCGCCCCTTGAAACCCAGGCCCTCTTTGGCGAGAAGGTCATGCTCTATGAGGAGCGCGAAGGCTGGGGATGGGTCCAGCTCGTAAGCGACGGCTATGTCGGCTATGTCCCGCTGGCTGCGCTTGAGGAGGGATTTGAGGAGCCCAGCCACCGGGTCCGCGTGAACCAGACCTTTGTTTATCCAGCGCCCAATATCAAACTGCCGCCCTGCGCCGCTTTGCCTCTCGGCGCTGGGGTGCGCGTGCGCGAAATCAAAGGCGCCTTTGCGCAAATCGCAGAAGCCGCCTTTGTCTTCGCGGATCATTTGACAACCGTCGGCGCGGCAGAGGAGGATTTCGTCGGCGTCGCCGAGCGGCTCCTTCATGCGCCCTATCTTTGGGGCGGAAAGACGAGCGGAGGGATCGACTGCTCGGGCCTCGTCCAGGTCTCGCTGAGCGCGGCCGGGATTATGGCCCCCCGGGACACCGACCTTCAGGAGCGCGCTCTGGGTATGCCCCTCGGCTTGGGCGCGGGCATTTCAGGCCTGCGGCGCGGCGATCTCGTCTTCTGGCGGGGCCATGTGGGGATCATGCGGGACAGCGAGACGCTGCTCCATGCCAATGCGCATCATATGCTCGTCGCATCGGAGCCGCTCGCGGTGGCACGGGAGAGAATCCTCGCCCATACCGCGCTGCCGCTCCAGGCGGTCAAGCGGCTTGCCGGGAGCTGAAGGCGGTGGCGGGATCAGCGCAGCCTATGCAGGGCTCCCCGCAGCACGCCCGCCAGAACCGCTGCGGCCAGCACAAAGCCCGCCATGGGGATCAGAAAGAGGAAAAAGCTGAAGAGAAAGACGAAGAGCGCAATGGCGGCAAGGCAGCCAAGCAGCATGAAAGGCAAGAGGCCGAGCGGGCTAATGCGCGTCAGATAGACGCGGCGATAGCTGCGCTCGTCAGCCGATCCTCCCAGAATGATGGGGCCGCGGCTTTCCTTTGGCGGCTCGCTACCGGGCGGAATGATCTCGGGGTCTTCGTAGTGCTTGATGTTCACAGGCGTTTGCGGGCCGGTCATGGCCGTGGTGTAAAGGATGAGGCTCACTGCCCTTAAATGGGGAGCAAAGCGCCCGGGAGCAACTGTTATTGCCGTGCCTGCGGGGCAGAAGAGGCAGGGGTGAGGAAATGGGATGGTTTGTCCGCTATATCGACGATGAACTGAAGCATGAGATGGTGTCGCGGGAGCTGGCGAGCGAGGAGGAGGCCCTTGAGGAGGCTTGGCAGCTCGCTCAAGGCAATAACGAAGTGCTCGGCATCGACGGGCCGGACGAGGATTCCGTGCCTCTCGAGGAAATCGAGCTTTGGTTCGAGACGCGCGCGGCGGCTGGCGACAAAGGCGCCGCGAACTGAGGGGGCGGGGGCTGTGCTTTAATCCTAAACCTTTGCCCTCGTCCTCCGGGATGGGCTCTTCGAGCCCTCCTAGGATGAGGGATGTTGAGCAAGCCCTTCTGGTAAGAGGCTAATTGCCTCTTCCTCGCGGTTGCATCAAAGCCCTCCTCCTGATGCGGCGCGCAGCACCGTCTCGAAGGATGAAGCGCCGGGTCCTTACTCCGAAGGAATAAGCACCGGGTTCTTGAATTTTATCTGAGTGCCGCAACGTTCCAGGTGCAGATCGCGCAGACGCCTTTCATTTGCAAGCGCGGCTTCTCCAGGATTGCTCATGCACCATCCGTAATGCGCCTGATAATTCCCTTGCCACCGGCCTTTTTCGAATCCCGCACGGCACTTTGGCCATTTCATCATCAAATTGTACTGCTCGACCGCCCCTCGCGCATAACTGGCACACTCGGGATTCTCGTTCGGAGGCAAGGTGTCCTGCACGGGCTGCGTTGACCTTGCCAGGCTGCACCAATGCTTGGGATTCTCGTAGCCGGTTGTGCCCCAAACGGCGCGATGGGCCTCGCCGCAGACAAGCGGCTTCACCCTGGCCAAATCAACTCTCCCGGAGCCAAGCCCCCACAAGCAGTTGGCGCCGTCATAGGAGGCGCAAGCAGGGTCGCCGCCGGGAGTGATCATATAGAGCACGGCCCCCCATTGGGCGGGGGGAAGTAGCCGCTCTGCCACTGGCCCGCAGACGCTGGCAAAGCCGCAGCGCCGGGAAGGAGGAGAGCGCAAATCAGCCTGAAGGCCGGAGCTTTGCCGCCGATCATGATCCACCCCAGCAGTCTTGAGATTGCCGGGGGCCTTGCCAGCTCTTCCCGGAGCGTTTCCTGTTATTGCGCTGTTATGCCGGTCCGCACCCGCTCTAACAAGGGCTTTTTGAAAATGCCGGGCCGCGCCTTGCTCATGCCGCTTTTTGCTTCGGCGCAATGAGTTTGCGGTTAATCAAGACTTCCGCGATCTGCACCGCGTTGAGCGCCGCGCCCTTGCGCAAATTGTCAGCGACGCACCACAGCGACAGGCCATGCTCGACGGTCGGATCCTCGCGGATGCGGGAGATATAGGTCGCGTCCTCGCCCGCCGCCTCGTGCGGCGTGATCGAGCCTCCGGACTCGCGCTTGTCGATCACAAGGCAGCCCGGCGCCTCGCGCAAGATCTCGCGGGCCTCATCGGCGCTGATCGGCTGCGCAAACTCGATGTTCACCGCCTCGGCATGACCGATGAAGACCGGCACGCGCACGCAGGTGGCGGTGAGCTTGATCGCCGGGTCGAGAATCTTTTTCGTCTCCGCCATCATCTTCCATTCTTCCTTGGTCGAGCCGTCCTCCATGAAGACGTCGATCTCAGGGATCAGGTTGAAGGCGATGCGCTTGGGGAATTTCTTTGTCTCGACGGGGCTCGACGTGAAAACCGCCCGGGTCTGGGAGAACAGCTCATCCATCGCCTCCTTGCCTGCGCCGGAGACCGATTGATAAGTCGCCACGACCACCCGCTTGATCGTGGCCCTGTCGTGGAGCGGCTTGAGCGCGACGACAAGCTGCGCTGTCGAGCAGTTGGGATTCGCGATGATATTGCGTTTGGAAAATCCCGTCACCGCATCCGCATTTACTTCGGGCACAATCAAAGGCACATTGGCGTCGTACCGCCAGGCGGAGGAGTTATCGATGACCACACAGCCTTGCGCGGCGATCTTCGGCGCCCATTCCCTGGAAACCGCGGCTCCCGCCGACATGAGGCAGATATCCGTCCCGCTGAAGTCGTAGTTCTCGAGCGCCTTGCATTTTAGCGTCCTGTCGCCGAAGGAGACCTCTGTCCCCGTCGAGCGGGGAGATGCGAGCGCTACCGCCTCGCCCACCGGGAAGCGCCGCTCCGCAAGAATATCGAGCATCTCGCGCCCGACATTTCCTGTTGCGCCTGCAATCGCAACCTTAAACCCCATGGTCTTCTCCTTCCGCCGCCCCCCGCCGCCGCTGTTCTGTCCTAGCACGCTGCATAGGCGAAGCGCATCCCCGCTGCAATGGGCAAGGCTGCTGTCTCCGGGCTGCCCGGACGTGAAGCGCAGCAACCGGAACATGATTAACGTGCGGCCGCGCCTGTAAAGATGGCGTTGACGCTGTTTGCAACCAATGCGCGGCCGGTAACCGGCTAGGAAAGCATCACGAACTAATACAGGACGTAACATCCGGTCAACAACCGCGCCGCTTGGCGCAACGGTGCCTAATGACTCCCCCCGCCCAGGCCAGAAAAGGAAAAGCGGGTGCTTATTATGCCCAATACAGGCTGAGAAGCAGCGGAGCTTCCCTCACACCGCTGGCCGGGCGCTGGACGCCGCTCCGGCGGCAAAGCGTGAAAATGTCCCTTCTTCTTGGGGCCATCAGCCTTGCCGCATGGTGGAGCGGAAGAGAGCCCAAACGTCACGAAGAGGAGGCCCCCGCCCCTGCCCTCCCTCTATGGCGCGAGATATCCCCGGCCCCTGAGCTTGCGGTGATCAATGCGCCCTGGCTTGCGCGTTATGCTAAGAGACATGAAACATGGCAAAACAGGGAAAACGGCGCCCGCCGCCATGTCCTTGAGTTCTCGGACCCGGAAGGCCGCGGCGCCCCCGCTTTGCGCCTCGTGATCGAGATGCCCGGCGCGGAACCCCTGCAAGAGCAGCCGTTCTTCGTTGAAATCGCAAGGCGCGCCGCCGAGAGAGGCTTGGCCGTCGTCCGCGCCGCCCAGCCGTCGCCGCTCGCCACGCGGTTCGGACCATTCGAGGTTGCCGAGATCGGCCTCGCCCGCAGGGACGGGGCCGTTGCAGCCTGCTCTGGCTTCCGCTTTGCCAATGAGAAGCCTCGCCTGCGCATCAGCGGCTTTGCCTGCAGCGAATTAGCAGGACCGCCCGGCCGCGCACTCGCCTGCCTCATCGGCCGGCTCGACCTTGCGCCAGCGGCGGGGGACGCGGATCTCGTCTGGTTCTTTGCTTCCCGCGAGCCTGGCGGCGGCCCCGGCTGCGAGAGCGCACCCGCGCAACCGCGGGGAAAGCCAGCTTCGCGAGAATTGCCCCCGCCGCGCGCAAACAAGAAAGGCCTTCCGGGATATTAACCAAGACTGGCCTGGGCCATGCCGGTTGGCAACCAAAACGCGGCTATTACGTTATCTGTCTAACAACCTGGAGTCCGGCATGCTTCCCATCAAGCCCATCCTTCTTGGCGCCGCCATCCTCGCCGCTTTCACCGCCATCGCCGGGGCGCAGCCCCAGCACCGCCGCAACCGTTCGCCGGTTGTCGATCAATATGCCAATGAGCGGCCGCCGCTCACCGTCACCAAGCGCAGCTTCCTCGATCCAGGGCCGGTCGTTCCCGTGGGCAGCATGTCGAACTATGTGACGATGAACACGGTCTTCGGCCAGACAACCGACCAGACTTTCGCGCGCTCGGAATTCGGCAACGACCGGCTGCCCAGGCCGCTCGAAGTGCCCGGCCGCCCGAGCCCCGTTCTCGAATTCTCCACCCCTGCCCTGCCCGATTGAGATTGAGGAAGTGGTCTCCGGCAGTGCGCCGCGCCGGGCTTCTCCGCGCGGCGCCGGACAAGGCTTTCTCCTGTGCGGCCGGTTGAAGGCCTTCCCGCGCTGGAGGGCATCCATTTATGGGTGCTCGATCTCGGCCAGAAAACCCTCGGCCCCGGGGTCCTGTCGCAAGAAGAAGAGGCGCGCGCCGCGCGCTTTGTGAAAGCGCTTGACCGTGAGCGGTTCCGGGCGGCGCACCAGCTTTTGAGGCAAGTTCTTGCCCGCTACCTTGGCGAGCCGCCGCAAGCGCTGATTTTTGGGGCAACCGCTTCAGGAAAGCCCTTCCTGCATGCGCCGGGGCGCCTTTCCCCCCTTTCGTTCAACCTTGCCCATTCCGCCGGGCTAGGGCTTCTCGCCCTTTGCTGGGAGCGCGAGGTCGGCGCGGATATCGAGGCGGTGACCCATCTCGAAGACCTGCCGGGCGTCGCGCGCGAGATCATGTCACCTGCCGAATGGCAGAGCTTTCAAAGGGTTCCACGCGAATTGGCGCATGATGTTTTTTTCGGTCTCTGGACTCGGAAGGAAGCGCTCTTGAAAGCCGCCGGGACAGGGCTCTCGTTCAACCCTCGCGAGATCCATCTTGGGCTTGCGCCAAGCGGGGCCGCCAAGGTGGCATTCCAGGGAAAGATCTGGAGCGTGGCCCCGGTTGATGCGGCGCCCGGGGCCAAAGCTGCCGCCGCCATCGAGGGCCCGCTCCCGGAGATCCGCATCCTCAGCGCCTAGGGATCCACCCTGGGCTAAGGAGCCCGTTTCTCTCAATGTGACAGCAAGACCGGGAGCTCCGCTTCGGTCAGCATATCGCTGGTCACGCCGCCAAGCACCAATTCCAGCATCCGGGGATGGGCATAGCCTCCCATGACAAGGAGATCCGCTTCTGCTTTTTTTGCGTAAGCGCGGAGAGTTCCAGCGATGCTGCCATGCTCAAGCGGGATGCAGGACACCGTGGCTTTCGTGCAATGGCGGGCGAGATGGGCCGCGAGACCTGCGGACGGGATGCTTTTGGCGCTCTCCGAGGAAACACTTACGATCTCGACCTCTTCCTCAGCCCGGATCAGCAAAGGCAGGGCATCGCCCACGGCACGCGCGGCCCGGCCGCTGTTATCCCAAGCGACAATGATCCTCTGGAACCTTGCGCCGCGCGCCCAGCACTTGGGAACGAGAATGACAGGCCGGCCGGAGGTGAAAAGCAGCGCCTCGGCTACATGCCGTTCAAAGCCAAGAAAGGAGCCTGGGCGGGCCAGGATGACAAAGTCGCTCGGCATGGCCAGGGAGACAAGCGTTGCTCTCAGATGCGGGAAGGGCTCCTGGACGATATGGAACTCCGCGCTGACGCCGAGCTTCGCAGCGGCGTATGCCAGCCTCGCCTGGGCTTTCGCTGCGTGAGCGTGGCGGGTTGCATTGACTTCCTCGGCCGGCGCGCTCGAAAAGGAAATGAACCCGGCTCCGGGGATAACAGCCGGAACCTTAAAAAGCGGCGCCGCCAAACAGGCGAGAAGATGCGCCTGCTCCCGGGCGCAAAGCTCGAGAGCGTAGTTTTCCGCAGTGCAGACTTCCTTTCCCTCACTTATGGCTGCGTCCTCGAAATTGAGCCCGAGCCAGATGCTCTTGACCGCCATGACCAGCTCCCGGGTCTGTCTCCGCTTGCCAGCTAGCGCGCGCCAAAATGCTTTCCAGCAAAAGAGCGCTTCAAATCGAGGTGTGCTGAGGTTTTCCCTTCCCGGACGCAGCCAGGCGAGTTTGGCGGTTTTCACAGGAAATTCATGGCCGGTCCTTGCGCTCAATGCGCCCTGGACAGCTAAGGTTGCACTTTCGAATCGGGAACGCCCGATCCCGCTTCTGTGCGATTGGTTAACCAAAAGCTAAAGGAATTGGTTCAAGATTTTCATGGCGCATGTTCCGGTTGCCTGCCCTTCCGTCCAGCAACCAGGCGGCCATTTGCATTGTGCGGCCTCCGCAGAGCGGCCTGCATGGAGGCAAGCTTCTGAGAGACTCGCATATTTACGCGGCGCTTGCGCGCCTTAAGGCCAAGGCATGAAACTCACAAAACTGCGCATTGCGGGGTTTAAAACCTTTGTTGAGCCGGCCGAATTTCTGATCGAGCCTGGGCTCACGGGCATCGTCGGGCCCAATGGCTGCGGGAAATCGAATCTGGTCGAGGCGCTGCGCTGGGTCATGGGCGAGAGCTCATCCAAGAACATGCGCGCCTCGGGGATGGAAGATGTGATCTTTTCGGGCGGCGGCGACAGGCCTGCGCGCAATATGGCTGAGGTGACGCTTTATCTCGACAACAGGAGCCGCACTGCCCCCGCGGCCTACAATGATGCCGAAGTGATCGAGGTTTCCCGCCTCATCGAGCGCGAGGCCGGATCGACCTACCGGATCAACGGCCGCGAGGTGCGAGCCCGCGATGTGCAGCTCTTCTTTGCAGATGCTTCGACTGGCGCGCGCTCCCCGGCCATGGTGCGGCAGGGCCAGATCGGCGAGCTCATCGCCGCAAAGCCTCAGGAGCGCCGCCGCATTCTGGAAGAGGCGGCCGGAATTTCCGGGCTTCATTCAAGGCGTCATGAGGCGGAGCTGCGCCTTAAAGCGGCAGAGGACAATCTCAACCGCTTGAATGATGTCCTCCAGCAGATCGATTCCCAGGCCGAAAGCCTCAAGAAACAGGCGCGGCAGGCCGGGCGCTACCGCGGGCTCGCCGCGGAGATAAGGCGCAACGAGGCCCTGCTCGCCCTCATCCATCAAACCGATGCCGCGCAAGCGCTCACTGAGGCGCAGGACAGGCTTGACGCTTGCGCGCGGGATGTCGCCGGAAAGACCCAGGCTCAGGCCGAGGCGGCGAAGCTGCAAGCCGTCGCCGCCCATGAGCTCCCCGCCCTGCGCGACGCGGAAGCCAAGGTCAATGGCGAGATTCAAAGGCTCCTCCTCGCCCGGGAAACCTTGGACGGAGAAGAAAGGCGCGCCAAGGCGCGGATTGCCGATCTGAAAAGCCGCATTGCGCAAACGATGAGCGATATCGAGCGGGAAGCCGCGCTGATCGAGGATGCCGGAAACACTCTCGCCCGGCTTCAGCGCGAGGCAGAAGAGCTGGCGAGCGCAGCAGCCCAAGAAGCCGACATTCATGCCCTCCAGCAAAGGCATTCGGAAGCCGAAGCCGCCCTTGCGCTTAGCGAGAAAGGACTGGCCGAAGCGCAGGACCTGAAGGCCGCCGCCGAAGCGCAGCGCAGAGCGCTGGAGGCGGTGCTGCGTGAGGAATCGGCCCGGCTGGCAAAGATCGAAGAAGAAATTGCCAAGATTGAGGCGGAGAAGTCTGCGCTCCTCGCCGTCTCCGGGCAAGGCCAAGACCCTGCCGCTTTGCAGGCGGCGCTCGAAGAAGCCCAAGCCGCAGCCAAGGCCAGAGAACAGGAGGCCTTGAGCGCAGAAGCCCTGTATGCCGGGGCGCATGCCGCCGAGCTTCAATCCCGCGCGCCCCTCGCCGAGGCCGAAAAAGCCGCGCAAAAGCTTGAGACTCAGGTGGCCACTCTAAAGAAGCTTCTGAATGCCGGGTCAGGCGGATTCTGGCCGCCTGTCACCGAGGAGATTAAAGTCGCCAAAGGCTATGAGGCGGCGCTTGGCGCGGCGCTTGGCGATGACCTCGAAGCTTCGATCAATCCTGCCTCGCCAGCGCATTGGGCCGAGACAGACGCGGAGGGCGACCCTGCCTTGCCCCCCGGCGTTGAGCCGCTTTCGGCGCTGGTCTCCGCCCCAAAGGCGCTCAAGCGGCGCCTCGACCAGATCGGGATTGTCCTTCGGGCGGAAGGCGCTTCTCTGCGCGCGCTTCTGAAGCCGGGCCAGCGGCTCGTCTCGAAGGAAGGGGACCTTTGGCGCTGGGACGGTTTTACGCAGGCGGCGGAAGCCCCGACGGCCGCGGCGCGGCGCCTTGCCGAGAAAAACCGGCTTGGCGATCTCGAGGCACAGGCGCAAGCTGCGAGGAGTCGAGCCGATGCGCTAAAGTCTGAGGCAAGCCGTGCGCAAGCCGCTCTCAGCGCGGCGGCTGCGGCCGAAAGCGCAGCGCGCCAAGCCTACAAGGATGCGCTGCAAGCTGTCGAATCCGCGCGCGAGGCGGTGTCAGCCGCCGAGAAGCACAAAGCAGAAAATGCCGCGCGGCTCTCCGCGCTCGGTGAGGCGGCTCTGAGGCTCGATGCCGCAAGGGTTGAGGCGAGCCAGAAGCGCGCGCAAGCCGGAGATGCCCTTGCAAAGCTCGATCCGCAGACCGAGCTTTCCGCCCGTCTCGAGGCAGCGCGCGCGGCGGCAGCCCAAGACCGCGCCGCGCTTTCAGAGGCCAGCGCCGCACTGCAAGCGCATCTGCGCGATGCGGAACGGCGCGCAAAACGCCTCGCCGGGATCGAGGAGGAGCGCCGGTCCTGGCTTGCCAGAAGCGAGCGCGCCGAGGCCCAAATCCGTGCGCTTGAAGCCCGCCGCGCCGAAGCTGCCGGGGCGCTCGAAAAGCACGAGCAAGAGCCGCAGGCCTTCCACGCTGCGCGCCGGTCGCTGCTCAGCCAGATCGAAGCGGCGGAAGAAGAACGCCGCCGTGCCGCCGGCCGGCGCGCGGCAGCCGAGGCGCGCCTCGCTGAGGCAGACCGCGCTGCCAGGAGCGCGCTCGAGGCGATGAGCGCGGCCCGGGAAGAAAAAGCCCGTAGCGAAGCGCGCCTGGAAGCCGCCCGGGCGCGCTGCGAGGAGATCGCGCATATGATCGAAACGGAGTTGGGCGGCACCGGAGCGGGGCTGCGCCAGCTTGCAGGCGTGGGGCCGCAGGACGTGCTTCCGCCTGCGGATGCGGTGGAGAAAAAGCTTGAGGGACTCAAAGCTGACCGTGAGCGGCTTGGCGGCGTCAACCTGCGGGCCGAGGAGGAGCTGAACGAGATCCTCGGATCGCGAGCCAAGCTCGCGGCCGAGCACGAGGATCTCACCGAAGCCATCCGGCGCCTGCGCCAGGCGATCCAGAACTTGAACAAGGAGGGGCGCGAGCGGCTCCTTTCGGCCTTCGAGACCGTCCAGGCGCATTTCAAGGAGCTTTTCACATCACTCTTCGGCGGCGGAACGGCGGAGCTGCAACTCATCGAGTCGGAAGATCCGCTTGAAGCGGGGCTCGAAATCCTCGTCCGCCCCCCGGGAAAGAAGCCGCAGGTCATGACGCTGCTCTCGGGAGGCGAGCAGGCGCTGACGGCTCTCTCGTTGATCTTTGCAATCTTCCTGACCAATCCAGCTCCGGTCTGCGTCCTCGACGAAGTCGACGCGCCGCTCGACGATGCCAATGTCGAGCGATTCTGCGACCTTCTGGAAAACATGCGCGGCAAGACCGACACGCGCTTCATCACTGTCACGCATAACCCGATCACCATGGCGCGGATGAACAGGCTCTATGGCGTGACCATGGCCGAACGGGGGGTGAGTCAGCTTGTGAGCGTGAGCCTCGAGGAGGCGGAACGCTTCCGCGAGACGGGCTGAAGAACGGATGACTGCGTGTTCGGGGCTGAGCCCTTACCCCTTGTATTCTAAGAGCCCGCTTCCAGATCCATTGATCTGATGCTTGCGCACTGCAGCCGCCTAGGGCGGCTGCAGTGCACCGGCAATTTCTCAAAGGCTGGGCCCGCGCCAATTTGCGCTGCGGCGCTCAAACACTGCCTGGGCGCTTACGGGAAAGGCGCGGTATCTGCATCAATCGACTCGACGAAGAGACGGACCTGATTCCTTTTCTCGGCAGTATTGAGGAAATCGGGGAATCTGCCATTGCCAGTGCGGTGTTTGACATCATTGACGGCGCAGCCGATGGATTCGCATGCGCCATTGTGCATGTAGGGCGGTGTGAGGTGGGCGCCTAAAAGCGACTGCACGCTGAAGCCAGCGCCGCGGCCATCATTATTGAAGTCCTTGCCAAGAGCATCCTTAGGCGGCTGCGAGATGCCGCCCGCCAATGCGGCCGCAGCTTTTTCAATGGCTCCAACATTCTTTCCAATCTCGTTTCCTCCGCCAGGCACGCCAAGATTATAAGACCCCACGTCCTCCAGAAACGCATTGAGGTACTGTAAGGCGACGGGATCGCCCGCCACGGGAGCTTTGTTGCAAAAGGACCCCGGCGGAGCGGCTGCTCCAAGGTTGACTTCGCAGGCAATAGAACTGCCAGCGGGCGGCGACACGAAGTTCTTCACGCTCTTGCTCCAAAGGCCTCCGCCATGGCAGTTGGCGCATTGGACTCGGAAAAGGCTTCTGCCGGCCGTGATTGCGGCTGCTGAAGGCCCGCCGCTGATCTCGCTGCTGTTAAGCGGGCCATTCGGAACGCGGACTGCAAACTGGACCCAGCGGCGCAGGGCTGTCAGCGCGTTGACTGCGGGCGTTGCTCCATTGGGATTAACAGTGAATTCGCTGCGGCCAGCATTGGGCTTAGCAAACTGATTAATCACGCAAGGAGGCTTGTTAATGTCACCAAGATCCCCGAACAGCAGCCCGTGATTGGGATCGAAGCTGCTGGTTGGCTGGCCTGTCTCACAAGCAACAGGCGAAGCCAGCGGCCCGGGGCCGGAGACGTTGCGGATATTCAGCTCGAAATCTTCGATTTCATCAAATATCGCTGAGTAGTTGAGGACCTTCTGCTGGTTGCGGTTGCGAGGGTTGAAGGTTCCGGCAAGACTCACCGACTTGCGAGGGCCAGAGCCGAATTGCCATACTACCCCATCGGTCCATCCGTTGAAGTGGCAGCTGGCGCAGCTCTGCCAGCCATCGGAGGAGAGACGCTCCGATGTCGATACGGCCGTCCCCGCAGGCCGGTTGAAATTGCCGCGCGAGGAGAAGAACATTTCGGCGCCCGCATTCAGCTCTTCCGCCAGCGAGCCTGATGGCGGCACGCTTCCGGTCTGAATAGTCTTGATCACCGAGTCGGTGACCGTATCCACGACGGAGACATTGCCGGAGACCTGATTGGCGACATAGGCGCGCGTTCCGTTCGCCAGGATAACGATACCTTGCGGATTTTTGCCAGCCTTAGAGCCGCTTGTCGCAGGGTTCGACGGATCGTTAAGATCAATGTACCGAGTCGTATCGGCATCGACAGTGAACGACAGATTGTCTTTGGCGTTAATATTGAGTTTGACCAGCAGATCACTTCCAGCCGAGACGGCATAGGCGCTGCCCGCTCCCTGCTGCGTCGTAAAGGCGATTGCCCATGGATTGGCGAAGAACAGCTTCTTCTTGCCAGGCTCGGGATCCTTCGCGCCAAGATGCAAATTGAGCGAGCCGCCATCGCCGGGGACGCCAATTCCGACATTGTTCATAATAGTAATAAAAGCCTGCGTCGATGTATTGAATACCTGCGGGCTCGCTGGCGAAGCAGCGATGTTTGGCATGAATCCCTTATTGCCGCGCAGCACTATATTTTGCATCTGATTTGGGAAGGCCGTCGTCGGGTCTGGGACGCCGTCGCCGTTCGAATCCACGTTGAAGCCTGTGACGCGCGGCGCAAACCTGATGAGCTGGGCTGGCGTGTAGCCGGCGATCGTTGTTGCCGAAGTATTGATGGCGATGCGGCAGACAGCGCCTTCTTTTCCTGCATCCTCACCCTGGCGGCCGTTCGAAGCCTTTGTAAAGGACAAGAAGCGCGTGACATAGAGCTGGGTATTGGCAAGAGTAACAGCCATGCCGCGCGGCTGGAACCTCTGCGAAGCATCCGGCGCGTTGCACAGGCTGTTGCGCAGATTGACATGGCCGATGACGGCGCGGGTTGCGGCGTTGATCACTGTAATGGTGTCCTGGCCGCTATTGGCGACAAAGACGCGCTTTCCGTCCGGAGATATGACGATATCCCAGGGCTCCGCTCCTGTCTTGATCGTCCGGTCAATCGCAGCTGCAAACTTCGCGAAGCTTGAATTGAGGATCCGGATCACCGTTACGCTGCTCCCCGCCGCATTGGCGACAAAGGCGAAAGTATTATTCGGATCGAGCGCTACACTGCGCGGCTCGTCGCCAGTGGCTAGAGTTGCAATCACCGTATTATTGTCTGTCCGGATGACCGAGACGCTGTCGTCGCGGGGATTGACGACCCAGACAAGCCGCTGGTCGGCTGAGAGCGCAACGGGGCTTGAGTTCATCGGCTGGGTGAAGATTGCCGCAATGGCTCCTGAGGCCGAAGCTGCCGTCAGAGCAATTGCACTGAACAAAACAACTGCACACTTTGGAAAGACCTGGACGGACCACCCTCGCGTCAGCAAGATCCCGCGCATTGCCGTTCCTCCCCTCAGCCCGGGATTCGCCCGCCGCAAGCGTTCCGGGTCCATCTATCTATGCGTCAATTTGGCGCACATCTGACGCTTTTGTCAATTGGCTGCGGTTGAGGACGCGCGCTTTCTTTTGATGACAGTGACAAATAGACTGGCATCACTGTTTGAAGAGACGCTTGATGTCATGGAGCTATCAAATTTCGTGCCGCTCAAACACAAACTTAGTCCATTCTACTTTTCAGCATTCATATCAGTATTCACACCAAAATGTTTGATGCATGGGTATCGCTTGCGAATCATTACGAATGATATGGTGAATGAGTTGAGGTGAGCGTCCCCTCTTTTGGCCTGGGAGCCGCCGCATCATTTTTTTGCTTTTTACTGGTTTTTGCTATTTTACTGGCCGATACGGGGGGGACTCGCCGCCCAGGCGGGCATGGTTCGGACACCCCGCAGAGGGCCCAGAATGACGCGCCTTCTAAACCGCTTCAGAGTTCTGTCGCTCTCCTCTTATCTGATTCTCTGACCTGCTGCCTTTGAATTACGGCCGGCAAGGCAGCGGTAAGCTCTGGAAGTGCGCAAAATCACAACCTTGTAGAAGCTTTAATGCCAATTTTGCGCTTATTATTCTGGGCTCATTCTTATTACTCTGGGCTTATTTTCTTATTACTCTGGGCTTATTTTTGAGCAGCCGCTATGCGTAAGGCCCGATGAGTCCCGGCGCAAGGAGCATCACTGCGCCCAAAGGGGGGCATGCGCGAGACCGGTCATGCGCTAGCTATCCGCAAGCCGCCCACCGCCTTGACAGGAGCGGGACTGGCCCATATGCTGCGCCGCGTCAAAAAACCCTGCCCGTCCAACTCCCGCCTCCGGTAACGCCGCCACACGCTTCCGCTCCCTCCCTTCATGCCGCCTTTCTCGCTTTTTGCGCGGCAGCGGCCTATAAGTTTTTCCGCAGGATCCAGGGCGGATTATCCGGGAAGCAGAGCGCTAGGGGCGAGCGCAAGCGAGGGTGCAGTGGCCAGGCGCGGCAGGCAAGGTGAGGACCGGCCAGGGCAGAGGGAATGGCAAAGCCGCGAATTAGGCAGCCTCGAGACAGACGATGGAGCCTTGAGCGCGCGGCTTAAGAAGCTCTCTGATGCTCTCGATGCCAAGCGGAGCGCGGAAGAGGCTTCCCGGAGGGAAGGGCCGCTACCTGGCGCTGCTGGAAGCATGGGTAACGTGCTAAGCCTTGCCTTCCGCGTACTGAGCGAGTTCGTGGCGGCGGTGGTGGTAGGCGCTGCCATAGGATGGGGGATTGACCGGCTTTCGGGGACCACGCCGTGGTTTCTCATTGTCTTCCTCCTGTTTGGAGCGGCGGCCGGATTTTGGAATGTTTACCGCATCGCCACGGAGAAGCCGGGCGGCGGGGAAGGTTGAAGGCTTGCGGGCGGCTGCAGGCAGGACGGGAAAACGAGCCCGGGGCGCTTGGAGCCGGCCTCAGGGCTGGGCAACACCATAGAGGCGGGGAAGGTTACACGTGGCCGAAGAAAATCCTATGGATCCGATCCATCAATTCGCTATTGAGCCGTTATTCAGCCTGCATCCTTTCGGCATCGACGCGACATTTACGAACGCCTCTCTTTTTATGGTCATCGTCGCGCTCACGGCCGCCAGCGTTATGCTCCTTGGAACCAGCCCGCGCGCGCTCGTTCCGGGCCGCCTGCAGTCCGTTGCGGAAATGGCTTATGAATTCGTCAAGGCAACAATCGGCATGGCGGGCTCCCATGACGGGATGCGGTTTTTCCCCTTCGTCTTCACGCTTTTCCTGTTTGTGCTTCTCTGCAACCTTATCGGGCTCATCCCGTACACATTCACGGTGACGAGCCAGATCGCGGTCACCGGAGCGCTTGCCCTCCTCGTCATCGGGATTGTTGTCGTTTACGGCTTCATGCATCACGGCACGAAATTTTTCAGGCTGTTCGTGCCTTCCGGCGTCCCCGTTGCCTTGATGCCGCTCCTTGTGCCGATAGAGGTCATCTCCTTTCTATCGCGCCCTGTAAGCCTCTCCGTTCGTCTCTTTGCCAATATGCTTGCCGGGCACATTACGCTCAAGGTCATGGGCGGCTTCGTCGTAAGCCTGCTCGGCGCGGGCTTCTTCGCCGTGCTTGCCCCTTTGCCTTTTGCCATGGCCGTCATCCTGACCGCTTTCGAATTGCTTGTCGCGGTGCTTCAGGCCTATGTGTTCGCGATTCTCACTTGCGTCTATCTCAACGACGCGGTTCACCCGGGCCACTGAATAAAGATTTGAACAACATACCAGTCGCCCATCACCAACGTAAGGAGTGCACATGGAACCCGCAGCAGCCAGACTCATTGGCGCAGGCCTCGCCGCCATCGGCACCGGCGCCGCCGCAATTGGCGTCGGCATCATCTTTGGCCAGTTTCTCTTGGGCGCTTTACGCAACCCAACGGCCTCTGACGGTCAATTCGGGCGCGTGTTCATCGGCGTTGCGCTTGCCGAGGGCCTGGGCATCTTTGCGCTGCTGATCGCGATTCTCCTGCTCTTCGTGGTCAAGTAAGAGGGCTCGCCTGCACCCGGGCGGCTTGGAGGCCCGCTTCTTTCTGGAGAAAACGTTCTGTGGACGACTTGACATCCCGTTTGGAAGCCATGGCGCAATCGCTGCGCGGCCGCTTCGCCAAGATCCTGCACCGTATCGGCGATGCGGCCGATGCCGTGCTGGCTCCAGGAACCGGAGCAGGGGCCGCCAAGCCAGCCGGACCCAAATCGAAGGCGCAAGCGGCGCCATCCAATCTTGCTTTACTCCTCTTCACGGCCTTTGCCATCAGCGCGGTTGCCGCGCTGATCACAGACCTCGGCTATGCATTTCTGAATGGCCCGGGGGCCTCCGCCGCTAAGCTCAGTGAAAGCGTTGCCGCTCTCGATAAGCGCATTGAGCTGGCCGAGCGCGAAGAGAGAGCGCTTGTCAGCCGCGTCGCTGCGGCCGAGAGCGCGATCTCCAAGACCGCGGCTTCAGCCAATGCGGCAATAGCCGAGATCCGAAAGGTGCTGGAATCTCTGCCTGCGGGGGAGAGGCCCTTGGATGGCGGGGCTTCCGGCCTTGCCTATCTCGAAAGGCGGGTCGCGGCCTTGGAAAAGGCCGTCCCGCCAGCAACCCTGCCTGCTGAAGCTGACGCTGTAACGGGCGAAGCCGAAGCCGCGGGCGGTCACGGAGAGGCGAGCTTCCCGCCCTTCGACACTGCCAATTTCGGTCCCATGCTGATTTGGCTCGCCTTGACCTTCGGCACGCTCTATTTGCTGATGGCGAAAGTCGCCCTGCCCCGCGTTGAAGACATTCTCAAAAGCCGTGCGCACAAGATCGCAAGCGACATTACCGAGGCGCAACGCTTGCGCGAAAAATCGGAAGAGGCGGCTGCCGCGCATGAGAAGCTGATGGCCGAAGCAAGAGCCAAGGCTCTCGCGCTGGCCCAGGAGACGCATGCTAAGCTCAGCGCCGAAACAGAGGCAAAGCGTGCTGGCCTGGAAGCCGAGCTCAACGCAAAGCTCGCTGCATCGGAGGCGCATATCAATGAAATGAAAGCCCGGGCCATGGGCAGCGTTGATGCGATTGCCAAAGACACCGCTGCCGCAATCGTCCAGAGGATCACAGGCAAGCCCGCCGACGAGTCGGCGGTTGCAAATGCGGTTGCGGCAGCCAAGGCCTGAGGGGAGGATTTTATGTTCGATCCGGAGTTTGTCGTCGCCCTTGGCTTTGCGGTCTTCGTGGGCCTTATGATCTATCTTGGCATGCATCGGAAGATCGCCGCCGCTCTCGACAAACGCTCGGCCAGGATCGAGGCGGAGCTTGCGGAGGCCGCGCGGCTGAGGGCTGAGGCTGCGGCTTTGCTTGCTTCTTTCGAGCGGCGCAGCGCTGAGGCGCAAGCCGAGGCTGAGGCGATTGTTGCACAGGCCCATGCCGAGGCTGAGCGGATCGCCAGCGAAGCGCGCGCGCGCATGACAGAATTTGTTCAGCGCCGGACAAAACAGGCGGAAGAGAAGATCCGCTTGGCCGAAACTCAGGCCGCCGCCGAGGTGCGCGCCGCAGCCGCTGATGCTGCTGTCAAGGCGGCCGAGATCGTGCTGCGGGGGGAGGCCCAGGGCGCTTTTGGCGAAACCCTTATCGAGAGGGGAATCGCCGATCTGAAGGCAACGCTCCAGTAACTCCTCCCGGAGTAGATCCTGCCGGAAGCGGCAGAGTAAAGCCGCGGGCTTTCCCCCGCGGCCAGCACGACAAGCGCAGAAGCGACTCAGCGCGAATAAAACTCGATGACGAGATTTGGTTCCATCAGCACCGGATAGGGAACCTCCGAGGGCAGCGGAATCCGGCTGAGCTTCGCCGTCATCTTGGTGTGATCAACCTCATAGTAATCGGGGATGTCCCGCTCGGCCAGCTGCTTCGCCTCGAGCACGGGGAGAAGCTGACGGGAGCTCTCTTTGACTTCGACAAGATCGCCTGTCTTCAAGAGATAGGAGGGGATGTTCACCCGCCGGCCATTGACCTTGACATGGCCGTGGTTGACGAATTGGCGCGCGGCAAAAACGGTGGGCACGAATTTCGCCCGGTAGACCACTATATCCAGACGGCGCTCCAGGAGCCCGATCAGATTGTCGCCGCTGTCGCCCTTCATCCTGATGGCCTCAGCGTAATATTTCCGGAACTGCCTCTCAGAAATATTGCCGTAGTAGCCCTTGAGCTTTTGCTTGGCTCTGAGCTGCGTTCCGAAATCGGAGAGCTTGCCTTTGCGGCGCTGCCCATGCTGGCCTGGGCCATATTCCCGCCGGTTCACTGGGCTCTTTGGACGGCCCCAGATATTCTGGCCCATCCGGCGGTCGATCTTGTACTTGGCTTCTGTGCGTTTGGTCATCGCGTCTCCTCTTCGAAGCAATACGCCGGGAAAGGGACGCGCGCTGGCAGCCGCGCACCGCGGGCCAGCCAAAACCGCGCCCTCCCAGGCTTTGGGAGGAACGCGCCCTCCTCTGCCAGCCTCCTGGGAGGCCAGCCGACAGGCTCACGGCTTCATTTGAAAGGATGAAGGTGACGCCGCGGGTGCGTTGGGCGGAAGGACCGCCAAAAAATGCCGCGCAGCCCGAAGGCCGCAGGGCGACAACCCGTTAGATGCTTTGCGCGGCTGGGTCAAGAGCCGCAGGAACTCGGTTTGGCGGAGGCCCGCTTGCGGTGCACCGCCAGCGGATTCGCGCGGGGTTCTTAAAAAAGGCAAACAGGAGTCCGGCATGGTGCAGGCGGGGAATTGGGAGGCAAGAGATTGGAAGGTCGGCGGTCACCATCCTTTTCCATTTCTTCGGGGGGCTGCGGCAGCCGAAAGCTGCGATCCCTTGCCCCTTGCCATCATGCTTCCGGCCTCCCTTGCCGCGGCGCTCATCCGGGTGCTTTTTCCTTCAAGCCGCCTTATCCCCATCGCCTTCGGCAATTTGATCGCTGTTTATCACGCGATCTTCTCGCTCTTCGTTGCCAAGATCTTCTTTGCGGTCAAGCGCTGGACGCTGGGCGGGTTTTGGCGTCGATCGAGGTGATTTGCGGCTTTCTGCTCGTGCTCTTTGGCGTGCCAGAGCTGCTCGAATATGCAAGAGAGCACCGCCGCAGCCGGGGAAGCGGGAGCGAAGGGTAAAGCAGCGCCAGCGTAAAATGCACAGCAGCGCGAAAAAGGGGCCGCTTCAAGCCGCAGCGGGGCGAAAAAGCCTCTTTGCTCAAAAGCCCCGCAGCTTGCCGGAGGATGCCCCGATACGAGCTTACTTTTTGCTCTTGCCCAATCCCAGACTGCCGAAGCGCGAGTTGAAGCGCGAGAGCCGCCCGCCGCGGTCAACGAGATGCTGAGAGCCTCCGGTCCAGGCTGGATGAGTCTTGGGATCGATATCGAGGTGAATCGCGTCGCCCTCTTTGCCGTAGGTCGAGCGGGTGATGTATTCGGTTCCATCGGTCATGACCACTTTGATGAAGTGGTAATTCGGATGAATATCGGCTTTCATCTTAATTCCGTCCTTCCCCGCGAGCCAAAACTGCAGAAGAGTGTCCGCCGCGCGCTTCCGGTTGTAGCTGGAGTTTCCGCCCTATATCCCAGCGCCGGGCCCGTTACAAGGCCGCATGCCGGGCAGGAAACGCAGGCGGCAGGCGGCAGGCGCCACGCTCCGCTCCCGGCGCCGCCCGCCCCGCCGGGGCGCAGCACTTTACTCCTTGCATTCAACCGTGTAGGCCTCTTGCGCAATGGGCCCGGTGCAGCCATTGCGCTCCGCCGGGCTTTTTGCTGCCGCGCTTTCACGGGGCATAGCGCATACGGTCAAATCCATGGCGAATGTAGTGGTGGTCGGCGCCCAATGGGGCGACGAGGGAAAAGGCAAGATCGTCGATTGGCTCTCGCTCGAAGCCGACATCGTCGTGCGCTTCCAAGGCGGGCACAACGCGGGGCATACCCTCGTCATCGATCACAATGTCTATAAGCTGACTCTCATGCCGTCGGGCATCGTGAGGCCGGGAAAGCTCTCGGTGATTGGCAATGGCGTCGTCTTTGACCCGTATCATTTCTTGGACGAACTGAACAGGCTCAGGGCGCAAGGCGTCGAGGTCTCGCCACGCAACTTGAAAATTGCCGAGAACGTCCCGCTCATCCTCTCGCTTCACCGCGATCTCGACGCGCACAGAGAGTCAGCCAAAGCCGGGGCGTTAAAGATCGGCACGACAAAACGCGGCATCGGGCCTGCCTATGAGGACAAGGCAGGGCGGAGGGCGATCCGGCTCATGGACCTTGCCGAGCCGGACACATTGGACGAAAAGATCGCGCGCCTTCTTGCTCATCACGAGCCGCTGAGGCGCGGCCTTGGGCTTGAGCCCGTTTCCGCAGAATCAATCCGCGCCGAGCTTGATGAAGCCGCGCCGAAACTCTTGCCCTTCATGCATCCGGTCTGGGAGCTGCTCGAAGCAGCGCGGCGCGCGGGCAAGCGGATCTTGTTTGAAGGCGCGCAAGGCGCAATGCTCGATGTCGATCATGGCACCTATCCCTTTGTCACCTCCTCGAACACGGTTGCTGCCAATGCCGCGACGGGCTCGGGTCTCGGCCCGAAGGCGATCGGCTATGTCTTGGGGATTGCGAAAGCTTATACGACGCGGGTTGGCGGCGGGCCTTTCCCGACCGAGCTCAACGACAGTATTGGCGAGACGATCGGAGACCGCGGCCGCGAATTTGGGACGGTCACGGGCCGGCGCAGGCGCTGCGGCTGGTTCGATGCCGTGCTTGTGCGCCAGGCTGTCAAGACATCGGGCATCGACGGGATTGCCTTGACCAAGCTCGACATTCTCGACGGCTTCGATGAGATCAAGATTTGCATTGCCTATGATCTTGACGGAGCGCAGATCGCCCGCCTGCCCGCGAGCCAAGCCGCACAGGCCCGCGTTAAGCCTGTCTATGAGACGGTCGAAGGCTGGAAGGGAACGACAGCCGGAGCCCGCTCCTGGGCAGCGCTCCCGGCGCAGGCGGTGAAATATGTGCGCCGCATTGAAGAGCTTATCGAGGCGCCCGTCGCGCTTCTCTCGACAAGCCCCCAGCGGGCCGACACGATTCTCGTCCACAATCCCTTCCGCGATTGACAGGCGGCCTTACAGCGCGGGATTGACGGAAGGGCAGTCAAATGCTCTCAACATTAGATGGCTGACTATTACCCGTTGCTCGCCAAGGCCGTCGCGGGCCTTTCAGAGTCAACGCCCGAAGCGCGCCGCGCCATCTACGAGAGAGCGCGGAACGCGCTCTTTGGCCAATTGCGCAATCTCGATCCGCCTATCCCTGAGGAGGCCATCGAACGGGAAGCCCAGGCGCTTGAAGTGGCCATCGCCCAGATCGAAACGGAAATGGCACCGCAAACGCCCGCCGAGCTTGCGCTTCCGCCAGGAGAGCTCGAGCTTCTGGCTCTCAGCCGTAAGAGCGGCGGTTCATCAAGCGCGCCCCTGCCAGATGCGAAAGAAGCGCCTGAGCCTGGCCGAGAGCCGTCCCCCGCGCCGCGGACCCGCCGGCTCCGGGGCGAACCGAAGGAAGGCGGAGCAGCGCACGCCCCGCCTCCCGCGCCAAAGCTGGGAAGCGCAGGCGACCCGGCTGACCGCCCTGGGGTGCGGGCGCGAATCGAGGGGGCTTCCCCCGCCAAAAACGGAGCATCTGCTGGCGTCCCGGCAGGGGAGCTCCTTCCCGGCAGCGCCGGATCTTCAGGCTTTCCGGCACGCAGCGAAGCAGGCGCCGGCCATCCTTTTCCTCCACAGCCGGAAGATGAATCCGTCCGCAATAAGCGCCTTGCGGTCATGGGCGGCATCACCGGGCTCCTCGTTTTTGCGGTTGCTAGTGCAGCCTATATGCTTCGCGACCGTCCGGAGGACCTCATGCGCGCTCAGCACGCGCAGCCGGCTCAAGGCGAGGCTGGCAAGAGCGGCAAAATCGCCGACCGCATCGGCGGGAGCGAAAGCTTTCCGCAGGCGCCAGCAGGCGCTAGCAAAGCCCAGGCTCGAAGGGCTAACGGAGGCAATGAAGCGGGTTTAACAAACGAGTCACCGCCCCCTCCCGCGCTCGCTAATACACGCCGCGCCGCTCTGCTCGTTGCCGCCCCGGAAGAGCAGACCAAGGTCAAGACCCTGCTCGGCGCGGTCGCCTGGCGGACCAGCAATGTCAGCGGTGGGCCGGATGAGCCGCTGCGAACGGCCGTTCAAGCCGAGGTCGAAATCCCAGACGAGAAGCTACTGGCAACTGTGACGCTTCAGAAAAATTACGACCGCACCTTGCCGGCATCGCACACGGTAAAGATCGTTTTCACCGTCCCTTCCGGAAGCCCGCTCGCCAATATCAAGCAGATCACAGGGCTGCAGATGCGCGAGGAGAATACAAGGACCGGAGACCCGCTGGCCGGAGTGACAGTGCCCATCATGGCGAACTCTTTTCTGATCGGTCTTGAAAAAGGCAATGCCGAGACATTAAACCTTGAGCTTCTGCGCTCGCGCCAATGGCTTGATATCCCAATCGTGCTGGCGGATGGCCGTGTCGCGAAATTGACCTTCGAAAAAGGGCTTGCGGGGCAGCGCGCCATAGAAGAGGCCGCTGCGTCCTGGCAGGCGCAGCCCTGACGGGTTGCAGCGCGCTCAATCCGGCGCCGGGCAGGGAGGCTCCGCGGCGGGGCCTTGAGGCGCCAAATTCTCAAGGATGATTTCGCGGGCTCGCTTGTTTGCATTGGCAAGATCGGCCGAATAAATATCGGTCTCGTATTCCTTGGACGAGGTCTCTGTCAGCGCCGCATTCGGGGACTGGCCCGTCTCGCGGACGTCGATGGCGGTAACGGTCGAAAGCCCTGGCCGGAGAGGATTCTTGAGAATCTCGTCTTGCCGCAAAGCAATGCGGACGGGAACGCGCTGGACGATATGGATGAAATTGCCGGTCGCATTATCCGGCGGCAAGAGAGCAAAGACGCTGCCCGTGCCGGGCACGAGCCCTTCTACGGTTCCGTGGTAGGTATAGGTTCTCCCATAAAGGTCGACGGTCACAAGCGCTGGCTGGCCTGGCCGCACGTCTTTCAGCCGGTTTTCCCAGAGATTCGCCTCGACCCATAGGTGATCGAGGGGAACGATGGTGAGAAGCTGGTCGCCTGGCCGGACGCGGTCTCCAACCTGCGCCTTCCTCTTGGCGATATAGCCTGATACAGGCGCGTGGATGCTCTGGCGCGAAAATTCGATATAGGCGTCGATAAACTTGTTTTTTGCCACCTCGATGTCCGGATGCTGCGTTCTCGTCGTGCCGCCGACCCGGGCCTCCGCGGATAAAAATCCGGCTTTCGCTTCCCGCAAATCCGCTTCCAGAGAGGCTTTCTGGTCCTCGGCGTTCTGCAGCACCTGCTTGGAGACCGAGCCGCTTGGGAGCGCTTGGCGGTAGCGGATGATGTCATGGCGCACTTTGTCGAGGAGAGCCGCACGGGAGAGGATTTTTTGGCACATCTGCTCGCGGGTTGCGAATAGCGCCCCGACCGAGCGGACAGCGCGCCCAAGCTCGCCTTCGGCTTCCCCCAGAGCCGCCGCGGCGCGCTGCGCATCGAGACGTATCAGGAGATCGCCTTTTTTTACATTTTGCGTCTCCTCAAAAAGGACCTGCGCAACGATCCCCGTCGCATCAGCGCGCACCGGAATGAGATTTCCTGTCACGAAGGCGTTGTCTGTCACGACCCAGTACTGGCCTGAGAGCCACCAATTGGCGGCATAGGCCAAACCGGCCGCAGCCATCACAGTTCCCGTGAGCAATAGCGCCAGATTGCGTCGGCGGCGGATTGTTTTGCGGTCAAGCTGCATGGGGGTGTCAGGGCATGTTCCTCAACTGTAATCAGGCGCTTGCGGCTCTGCCAGCACGCGACCTCTTCAGTTCCGGAACAAAGGCGAAAGCGGGGTGACGATCTTCTCCAGCGCCCAAGCGGGCGTTGCGGTCTCCAGGCCGGAGAGGGATTCTTCGGGGTTGATCTCCGGGCGCGGCGAGCTGATGCCGCTCGAATATCCGCCGCCCAATGCCTGGATAATATCGACCATGGCAGTCAAATGGTCGGCCTCCAAGGCTTTGAGAGCATATTGGTGATCGAGAAGAGCAAACCGGCTCGTCAGCATTTCGCGGCGGTCGTTCAAGCCGCTGCTTAAGCGCACTTGGGTGAGGTTCACTTTGCCGCGCGCCGATTCGAGAAGCCTGTTTTGGGCGCTCAAGATGGCGCCCGTCTGTTTCCAATTCGTCAGACTATCGGCAACTTCCTGAACGGCGCGCAGCAATGTGTCGTTGTAAAGCTCGACTGCCTCGTCATATTGCGACCGGGCTGCCGCCAATTGGCCGCGCAGCCGTCCTCCTTCGAAAATGGGGAGATGGATGCCAGGCGCTACCACATAATTGAGGTTGCTTCCCCGGAAGAGAAGGCCAGGCAGTGTTTCGATGTTTTTCGTGAAGACCGACGCTTCAAGGCCCGCCGTGGCAGTGACGAGATCGACAGATGGCAGAAACCGTGCCTTTGCCACATGGATGCGCTCTGCGGCTGCTTCCGCCCGGTGCAAGGCAGCAGCGAGATCGGGCCGCTGGGCCAGCAGCTCAACCGGCAGCTCTGGGGGGAGTGTGAGTTTTGACGGAAGAGAAAGCTTCCTGCCAATGAGCAGGTCTTGCGCGGCGTCGGGCCCCTCCCCCATCAGACGGGCGATCATGTTTTGATGAAGAATGACGAGAGCCCGGGTGCCGGCTTCGCGCCTTGTGGCATTTTCGAGCTCGATAGCGGCTTGCTTCCTCTCATCGCCGCTATCGAGCCCTGTGCGGAAGCGAGTCTCTGCGAGATTGAGCAAGCTTCGCCGCAACTGGACCATCTCCTGCGCCAGGGCAAGCTGCTGCGCGAGGGCGGCGCCGCGAATGTAAAATCTGGCAAGGGCCGTGGTGAGAAGAAGGCGCGCTTGGGCGGCCTCCGCTTCCTGAGCTGCCGCCTCGCCCAGAGCCGCCTCAAACGCCGCGCGGTTCTTGCCCCAAAAGTCAAACTCATAGCGGAAGGACAAGAGATTGAGCGTGTCTGAAGTTTTTTCGGCACCGCCTAAGAGCGGATTGTACGAGGCAACGATTCCGTGCTTGGCGTAGCGGACCTGCTTGAACGCATTGTCGGAATCAAGCCAGGGCAGAAGCCTTGCTCCTTCAACTTGCGCCACGGCATCCGCTTCTGCGAGCCTTGCAAAGGCTTTCTTAAGGCCAGGATTGTCCGCTAGAGCCTTTTCCATAACCCGGTCGAGATCCGGATTTCCGAAGCGCCGCCACCACCGCTCTTCAGGCCACCCCATCGCCGGGGCAGCCGCCTTCCGCTCGCCTGCCCTGGAGAGGGTGTGCTGCATAGAGGGCGGTTCAAGAAAGACTGCCCGCTCGACCCCTTCCGGCATCCATGCGCAGCCCGTGATCAGCAGCGGCACGCCGAAAGCGGAGCCCAGGGAAAGGAACCGGCCGCTCATCCCTGCTCCATCATTTCTTCTGCCTCCGCCCGCCGCAGCTTTTCAACGCGCTCCACAGGTGAAACCGCCGGACCGGCGAGCCAGACGAAAGCAGCGAGCACAAAAAAGACCGCGGCGCCAAGCAAAAACGCATCGTTCAGCGCCAGCAGAGACGCCTGCTGCCGGATAAGCCCTCCCATGATGCTGCGAGCCTTATCGGCCGGAATGCCAAGCCCCTGCAGCTTCTCCGAGAACTGCGATAAAAGATCGAGCGACGCGAACCGCCTTCCCCCGAAATGATCGGCAAGGTCGAGCTGGTGGAAAGGCGTGCGCCTGAACTGGACGACCCCTAGCAATGTAATGCCGAATGCGCCCGCGGCGGTGCGCAGAAGCGTCAGCTCCTCGGCAGCGCGGGTCAAGCGGGCAACTGGAAGGCCCTGCAAGGAAAGCGCGGCAAGAGGCGCAAAAAAAGCAGCGAGCGAAAAACCAAAGAACAGCATCGGCAAAACAATCTGATCGAAATAGTCTCGCTTGTCGAAAAGGCCTATCCACATCATGATCATAGAAAATGCCAGGAAGTTCATGCTGTTGATGAGGCGCACATCGAATTTGCGGCACAATTCATGGATGACTGACACGAGCGGGAAGGACAAGACGGTCATCGCGAGATAGACGATTCCCGCAAGGGAGGAGGAATAGCCAAGGAGCAATTGGAGCTGTCCGATGAAGACGGACAAGAGCCCCTGAATCACCAAGAACCCCGCCACAGAGCAGACCACGGCAACCGCATAGTTGCGGTAGCCAAGAAGCCTCACATCGATCGCAGGGCGGCGCTCCGCTAGCTCCCAAATAAAAAAGCAGGGCAGCGCAACGGCAACCGCGGCGAGCGTGCCTGAGAGAAACGCAGAAGCAAACCAGTCAAAGTCGTTGCCCTGATTGAAGATGGTTTGCACTCCAAGGAGACAGACCGCGAGCAGGATATAGCCCACGCTGTCAAACCGCACGATGTAGCGCTTGATTTGCCGGCCGTAAAAAAGCGAGCCAGCGATGCCTGCAACGGAAAGAGCGATGACGACATTGGAAAAAAAGAGCGTGCGCCAGCCGGTATATTCGGCCCAGAAGCCGCCCATGAAGACGCCTATGGTAAAAGGCATCATGCTGAGGACGCCCCAGATTCCAACCCCCACGGTCCGCATCTCGGGAGGATATTCGCCGAGCAGAACGGCTTGGCCCATGGGGAGAATCACGCCGCCGGCCAGCCCCAGGAAAATGCGCATGGGGACGAATGTCCAAATCGTGGGGGAAACCGCGCAAAAGAAGGAGAAGAAGGCGTAAATGCAAAGCGCCGCCGAATAGACGCGATAATCGCCATACCGCCCCGCAAGCCATCTTGCGATGGGAAAGCCAAGGCAGATGCCGATCATATGATCGGTTGTCGCCCATGTGCCGAAACTTGGCGTCACCCCCTGGAGGTTGGCCGCAGCATAGGGAGCAAGCACCGTATAGCCCGGGACATTGGACAAAACCGCCACATTCGCAAGGCCGGCAGCGGCGTTCAGTAAGATAAAGCGCCAGCCGCGCAGCGGCCTGCGATTACTCGGAGGCATTTACAGCGGAGCCTAATGAATGACTGGGAATTGCAGGATGAAGGGCCGGTTCCTTCCGGCGCAGACTGCCTTCTGAGCGCGGCACGAGCGCGCCGCAGAAGCACGGCATAAACCAGCAGCGCTTCGCAAACAGGATCAGAATGGGACGGTAAAAACAATCCATGCAGACTCCCGCTGCGCTCACGCCAGTAGGAGTCATCAGCCTCAAGAGGCGTTTATAAGGCGAACCCCATCGCCGCTTAAAGCTTAGCATCAGAGAGCCCGGCCCTGTCAAGAGGGTGCCATGGCGCCGGCATGCTCCCCCGAAGGCAAACTCCCAGCCCTTGCAATTTTGTGCTTAAGCGGCGCAGGGCATAATAATGCCGGAAATCGGGTGATATGCTGCCCTTCGCATGGCAGGGCGGCCTAGCCGTTTTGACGCCTCATGGCTAGGCTTCGCGTTTAAGTATGCTAGGTAATGCTGGTTTTCCTCCCTAAAGGCTATGGATCTGAACCTAAAACGCCTCCGGCAGACCCCTCCCGTTTTTTCTATATTCCAGCGATGGGCCTCGATGGATGAAGACGCGCTTTTTTCGTTATCTGGGACTTCCCTGGAAAGCCTCCCGGCTTAAGGGCGCCGAAATCATCCGCAAGCACTTCCACACCGAATTCTACCTCTTGGCCTATCCAGACGTTTATGCGTCAGGCGCCGACCCCGTTGAGCACTACCTCGCCACCGGATGGAAGCTCGGGTACGATCCCTCCCCCTGGTTTTCCTCCCGCTCTTATCTCGAGACGCACCCCGACGTTGCGGACGCAAACGTCAATCCTTTCCTTCATTACTGCCTGCATGGGCACACCGAAGGGCGGGAGATCTCTGCTTCCTTGTCCCCGGCCGCGGCGCATTTCCCAGATTCGCCTCCTTTCTCAGCCGCTCCGCCGCCCGCCCAGGCTTCTCCGGCGGCGCCTGTCTCCCGGCAGGATATGCTGGCCAAGCAAAAGCTCATCATTGCGCCTGAATTCGACATAGCCTTTTACCGGGCATCTTATCCGGATCTTCATCCTTTGACGGATGATCAGCTGATCGACCACTTCAACGAGCATGGATGGCGGGAATGGCGTAACCCCTGCGCTTGGTTTTCCACGGAATATTATCTCACGCGCTACCACGACATACGCGAGGGGGGGCTCAATCCTTTCTATCACTACCTTGCCTTCGGCAGGGCCGAAGCCCGGCTTCCAAACCAATACTGCAACGTCAAACGCTTCTCCGGCTTCCGGCCGCGCGTGTCCGCAATCGTGCCCAATTTCAACCATGCGCGCTTTCTCGAACGGCGGATCAAATCGATCGCGGAGCAGGACTGGCAGCCCCACGAGCTGATCATTCTCGATGACGCGTCGACGGACAACAGCCGCGAGGTGATCGAGGACCTCGTCAAAGGACTCTCATTCCCGGTGCGCGTGGAGTTTAACGAGACGAACTCCGGAAATGTGTTCAGGCAATGGGCGAAAGGGGCTTCGCTCGCGAGCGGCGACTTGCTTTGGATCTGCGAAAGCGACGACTTCTGTGATACGAATTTTCTCAGTGTCCTCGCGCCCTACTTTGCCGATCCGAGCGTCATGATCGCCTTTGGCGCGATTCAATTTTCAGATGCAAACGGCGCTTACCTCCCCGGTCTTGACGGATATCGCGAGAGTGCCGCGAGAGGCTATTGGGGCAAGCCGCGGATCGAAAGCGCAAGCACATGGTTCAATGGCCCCTTTGGCTTGCGCAATGTCATTGCAAACGTCGGAGGCTGTGTGATCCGGCGGCAACCGGTCGAGCCAGCTTTATGGTCTGAAGCGCAGAGCTATGCGGTTTGCGGCGACTGGTATCTCTATATGCAGCTCGCGAGAGGCGGCCGGATAGCCTTCGACCCCGGGGCGGTCGCCTATTTCCGGCAGCATGGCGCCAACACATCTGTTTCAAATTTCGAAAAGCTATCCTTTTACAAGGAGCATTTCCGGATCGCCTTTGAGGCGCGGCGGAGATTTGGCATCAGCGACACCCAAACATGTAAATTTTACCGCATCGTGCGCGAGCATTTCCTGCGTCATTTCCCTGAGCAGGACCAGCCATTGCTGCACGGCGTTTTTAACCTCAACGCTCTCATCGACCAGCGCAAAGAATTGCGCCACATTCTTATCGTTATCCTCAGCTTCTCGACTGGCGGAGGGGAAATCTTTCCGATCAATCTTGCCAATGCCCTTGCCGACCGAGGCTATATCGTGTCCGTCATGACATTGATGAGCGAAGGCGAAAACCCGGAAATCAAGGAACGGCTTAGTTCAAGGATTGCTATTTATGAACGCGAGCTTGTTGACGAAATCGGGCTTATGGCGTTTCTCGAGACGCACGGGATCGACCTTGTGCACACCCATTTCGCGGGAGCGGATCTTTATATCCACACGGCCGTTGCCAAGCTTGGCCTGCCCTATGTGGTGACCCACCATGGCTCCTATGAAGTCACCAATATCCCTGTGGAAACCCTTAAATCGCTCATCAAATGTGTCAGCCACTGGGTCTATATCGCCGAGAAAAACATCGAGAAATTCCGTCAATTGGACATCGACAGCTCGGCCTTCACTAAGCTCCCCAATGCTGTGCCGGTGAGCAGCGCCGAATTTCCCCACACGCGCTTATCGCTCGGGATCGAGGAGAACGCTTTCGTCTTTGGCCTTGCTTCGCGCGCCCTGAAATCCAAAGGCTGGCATATCGCCATCGAGGCTCTAAGCTTAATTAAGAAAGAAGCTAAACAACCGTTATATCTTCTCATCTGCGGAGAGGGCCCAGATTATTTGGAGCTGCACGGCCTTTATTGTAAGACGGAGGGCGTGAAATTCTTGGGCTATCAGCGTGAGATCATGGCCTTCTACCGGTTGTGCGACTGCTGCTTGCTGCCCACCCGGTTTCTGGGCGAATCCTACCCCTTAACACTCATCGAGGCGATCGAGGCGGAACGGCCTGTCATTGCCACCGGGATCGGCGAAATCAAAGAAATTATCGGGAGCGGCAGCGCCGCTGCGGGAATCACCCTTCCTTATGTTGAAGACGATGCGGCCTTCACGCGCATCGTTGCTGAGGCGATGGAGCGCATGCTCGATGACGAGCAGCGCGAAAAGTTCATTGAAGGCGCCCGGGAGATGAAGAAAGCCTATGATTTCGACCTTCTGGTATCGAGATATGAAGAAATCTACCGCAAGGCCGCAAAATGGGACAAGAAACAATGAGGCCGAGACTCACGATCCATGCGGGAGCTTTCCTCAATCGGCACATGGCCAGAAAAGCCTGAATTTGGAACCCGAATTTAGGAGAGGCCCTCTATGAAAGCGACACTCGTGCCGGGAATTGATATGATCGAAACCATTTCAGAACGGGATACAATGCTCACCGGGACTCGTGAGCAGTACTTCCAAACATCGCGCTCAGCATACTCATGCATTGAGAAGGCTCTGTACGTCTCGGATATTAAGCCTGATAATCTCAAAAGAATCCTAGATTTTGGTTGCGGCTATGGCCGCGTTCTACGAGCGATAAAGGCCAATCATCCTCAAGCAGAGATTACTGCGATTGATTTGATGCAGGACGCTATAGACTTCTGCGCTACAACATTTGATGCAACGCCGATACTTGGGCACGAGGATTTAAGCAAGCTAGATGATATTGGAGTGTACGATTTGATTTGGGTTGGTTCTGTTTTTACTCATATTACGGCTGAGGGCTTTCGCCAGATGTTTTCATATCTTATCAGCCATCTTTGCAAGGATGGCCTCCTTGTTTTCACAACCCACGGCCGCGCGGCTCTCTGGGTCATCGAGAAGCATCGTCTCGATCGCTCGCATATGAGCAAAGAGGCGTTCTTCGCAATGAAGGAGCAATTTAGAATTGATGGATACGGGTTCACTCCTTACGCGCTAGGCTTGGTCAAGCATCTCGTGGAAAAACAGGGAGCCCAAGTATCGGCTGGAGCTTACGGCTTTTCCTGCTGCCGCCCAGAATGGGTGTGCCGTTTGATCGGCGAATATCCGGAGGTAACGCTGGTGTCGTACCAGGAGGGTGGCTGGGGTAAGAATCACGACGTAATCGCGGTTCAACGGCCAGCAGACTTACGAATCGTTTAGACTAGGGATCTGCCAAGCGGCTGATACCACGACCAAAAAAAGAAAAAAACGGCGGGTTAGGAATCTTGCAGATGAAGGGTTACCTGCACATAGGCATGCCGAAGACGGCTACAACTTCGATACAAAATACGCTCTATAGCCACCGCGATCATCTGCTGGCGAAGGGCAGGATTCTTTATCCCGCGCTCGACGCCAACCTGACGACACCGCTGTGCTCTATGTTCCTGGAGAATCCACAAAAACATGTAACTAACCGGCTCATCAGCAAGGAAGATCTGCCGGGCATCATATCTGGGTATTTTGCAGCGCTCGAAAGCGATCTTAAGCGTAGCGGCTTTGATACGATTGTCTTTTCGGCAGAGGGGCTAGCGAATCTGCGTGCTCCCGAGATCAGCCGGCTCAAAGACTGGCTGTATGGTTTTTGCCATGATTGGACCATCCTGTTCTGGGCACGCCACCCGGTTGGCTGGACCACCAGCAACATCCAGCAAATATTGAAATCAGGACTGCCGCTTGAATCGATACCGGTCTGCCACAACTTGCCAAATTACAAAGGGCGGCTAACCCATTGGATCAAGCTGTTCGGAAAAGAAACGATCCAGCTCAGCAATTTTGACGAGATTATCACCCAGCCAGGCGGCGCTGTCGCTCATTTCGCGCGGCAGATTGGCCTCGATGCACACATCACGGATCTGCTCGTCCGTGAACAGCAGCATGAAAATATGTCCATGTCGCACGAATGCGCCGAGCTTTTAAGCGCGCTCAACCGTCTGCGTCCGATGATCGTCGACAACAAGCTGGGGCTTCAGCGCACCGGCCGTGAACTTGAACTTTTTATGCAGATTCCCGGACGGAAATTTGAACTTAGCCCCGCCGCGCGCGCTGAGATACGAGAACTTTCGCGCAGCGACGTCGCGTGGCTCAATGAAACATTTGGAGTGAGCTACTACCCAGATCTCTTCGACGAGCCATATGCTCCCGGGCCTGAAAGTGAAACCGGCAGTCAGCGCTGGCAGCAGAATAGCATCGAGGCCCTTGCCCTAATCTTTTCTAACTTGATCAACTCTAACTTTGCGCTTCAGCGTGCTCATGCGGCGGAGGCTGCGGTGCGGGAGAAGCGTTTTACGGATGCGGTCAAGCTCTACAGCGAGGCGGCGCGTGTCAATCCGCACAATGCCACATATCGCAAGAGGGCCGAGGCGTTGCGGCGTAATCACGGTCTAGTTGACATTAATTAGCTAATAAAAATCGCAGGCGTCAATGGTGACGAAATAGCATGCAGAAGCGCAAAATTATATTTCTGTTTGCGGCCCTTTTCGTTCTCGCAGATGGACAAGCGTCAAAATCGGCGGACCTATGCCGGAAGGAATCGCTCGCATCCATTCCGCTGCTGGTGAAGGAGCGCTTGCCGCCGCGGCTTCCACAATCGGAGTGCGGCGTGTTCGTTCAAGACGCCGGCTTTGGCTATGATATCGATTCGTCGGCCAAGATATCAAATCTTGTTGCCCGTGTTCGGGCAGTTTTGTCGCTCCCTTTTGTCAAGGGGGTTTCGATGCATCTGAACTGGCGGGCTTTCGCTCCCGCCGATCCCGCTGATGCTTTTGATGTCACAAAATACCATTATGAGGCTTTTAATGCTGTGATCGCTGCGGCACAGGAGGCAGGAAAGAATGTTTCGCTCAACCTTTCCACTGCCTCTTATGCTCCGGCTTATGTGCTGCAGGAGTGCCCAAGCTTTCATTTTGTTCACCCTCTGGCCTGGGTAGGGCCTCGTGTAGCCCCCATTCCATGGACCGAATGCTATCATAAATATTTCGATGCAGCGGTTACTGCGTTGGCCGAAAACTACGACGGCAACCCAGCAGTGCGCTATATAAGCATCAACGGGCCATCGACACTTTTCGGGATTGAAACCAACTGGCCCATGCGGAAGGGATCGCTAAGGCCAATGACTGGCTACGAGTCAACATTCACACTGGACAGCTTCGTCTCCGAGTGGAACCGGTCAATCGATCAATTCGTCACAAAATTCCCGCGCACTCAGCTTGCGCTTGCACTTAACGATTCAATCGCTATTGCACCGGATCATGAAGCAGCGCTCACCGCCGTGCGCGCAATCCGTGACTATGCAATCGGCCGGTATGCCCATGGCACCCAGCGCAGCGACAAACGGATTATCGTTCGTCTTCTTGGGCTGAATGACTCCAACCCCCTTCGCTTCAAGGGCCCGAACGATTGCAGCGGCAGAAATGCCAATGACTATGTGGCTCTGGCCTGGGATTGCCGTGATGCCGCAAAGATCGCCTATGAATGGGGCGGAATCGCGCGCCGCGCGCACAAAGGCGCGTGGACGCCTGACACCTATTCCCGTGCCTTTGTCAACGGCATAAGCTGGGGCGCAAGTCAAATCGATTTGAAGCTGCCTGACGTTTGGGATCCAGCAACGGGCGCGCTATACGCAGAATATGTTAATGCCATTGCTGCAGAATCTGCCGTCTATAACCATTGTGGAGAGTGATCTCCGGTTCGCGTTATGCAGTCTCCTCTTCTGTTGGTTTAACTACAATACTAGATATTTCCATTATTCAATTTGTATTTGGTGGCCAGCATGGGGAGGTATAATTTGGAAGCTAAGTCACAAAATTTCCGGTATCTTAATCTTCCCAAGCAGGGTTATCTGTTTGTGATCACTTATGGGCGTTCGGGCTCGACGCTCACACAAAATCTTCTCAACTCAATTCCGGGGTATTGCATCAGGGGTGAAAATGCCCATGTGACGTCGTTTTTATGCCGGGCTATTCTTGCTCTTGAACGCGATGAGAACATCAAGCGCCGACGCGCACTGGCGCGCAGACCGAACGGCACAGATAGGGTTCTGTTGCGAAAAATGATGGGCAAGCCTTTTGACCCTTGGTACGGCGCTGAGAGTATAAATCCTACGCAATTTGGAAGAGGCCTGTTTAACTGCTTTGTTAGGTCTTGCCTGAATCTTCCTGAGGGAACGCGAGTCGGTGGCTTTAAGGAGATTCGGTTGCCTTACGCGCCGGATCTCTTTGACTCGCATCTTGATATCTTACGAGGATATTTTCCATTCACACGGTTTATCTTCCAAACGCGGGACTATGCCACAATTTCTAAATCAGCGTGGTGGGCTTCTCGTGACCCCGAGGTAACGAAATCGTTTCTGAAGTCGGCTGATAACCTTTTTCTGAAATACATGAACCGGCACCCGGATATCTGTTTCCACCTGCGTTACGAGACCTACAACGAGGGTCCCTCCGCTCTGAAGCCGCTCTTCAAATTTCTTGACGAGCCCTTCGATGCTGAGCGGATCGCTTCGATCCTCGCGCAAAAACTCACACACGCCAAACCTCGCGCGCTCGAAGGAACAGGTGATCCAAATAAACCGGGATTCGCCGGATAGGCCCTGGTTAATATTGCACTCTACTTAGCAGGGCCGCTTAGCGACCCCGCAATCGTGCCGTAACAATTGATCCTGGAGACGAGGGATGCCGAAGAAAAATCCCTGTAATCCCTATAATGTACAACCCGATCGCGCTTTCTGGCGGAGGGCTGTCGCGGCGGATCATGTTACGCAGATGACGGAACTCTTTGATGGCGTGCCTGGATTGAAAGATGCAAAGATTGCAACGGCAGGCAGCTGCTTCGCCCAGCACATCGGAAGGGAATTGAAGGGCAGAGGCTTGCATTATCTGGACTATGAGCCGCCCCCCCCATTTCTCAATGCTGAAGACGCAGACCGTCTCGGCTACGGGGTTTATTCTTGCCGGTATGGAAATATTTACACCGTCCGGCAGCTCAAGCAGCTCTTTGACGAAGCCTTTGGCCGAAGGGCTCCGGCTGAGCTAATTTGGAACAAAGACGGGCGGTATTTTGATGCGTTGCGGCCTGGGATTGAGCCAAACGGCTTCAGCTGCCCTGAGGAAGTGTTAGCCCTGCGGGCATCGCATTTATCCCGTGTCCGCGCCCTTTTTACTAACCTCGATCTTTTCATCTTCACGCTGGGGCTGACCGAGGCCTGGGCATCGAAGGCCGATGGCACCGTTTATCCCATCGCGCCTGGCGTAATTGCGGGCGAATTCAGCAGCAGCAAGTACGGCTTTGTCAATTTCCGCTATAATGAAATTCTATCTGACATGCTGAGTTTTCTTGAAGCGTTGCGTTCTATCAATTCAGAGGCAAAGCTATTGCTAACGGTGTCACCCGTGCCACTGATGGCCACAGCAACCAATGCCCATGTCTTGGTTGCGACGACCTATTCGAAATCGGTGTTGCGAAGCGTTGCCGGCGACCTCAGCGCCGATGTGGAAGGTGTCTATTACTTCCCCTCCTATGAAGTTATCGTGGGCCAGCCGGCGCGCCATATGTATTATAATCCAGATCTTCGCACGGTCTGCCAGGCGGGTGTCAAGGAAGTGATGCGGCATTTCTTCAATGGCACTGCCGTCGAGGCTGCTGAAACAAAAAGCATCGCTCAGGCCAACTATGCGGCCGTTTCCATGGCAGGCTTTGAACACTGCGAGGAGAGCCTTCTGGACGAGGGCGCTAAATGAAAAAACTATATATATTTGGCGATTCGCATGTTAACACTTTGATCAGGGCGTGGAACAAAGTTGTAAAATCCGATAAGCATACTGAGACTTTTGAAATCAATTTTTACGGCCGTCACGGTCTTAACTGGTTTGTTTTCGAGATGAGTGATTTTGAGGAAGGGTTTCGAATTCGGGCTAATAATGCTCCTCAATTCAGAAGCGTCGATTACATCATAAACGATTTAGCTGGCATTTATTTCTTTTCATCCCCGCTTCATTCAACGAAATGGCTTCGGGATGGCCCGTGGAAGACCCATTGTCCCTGGACTTGTATTTCGGCAGCACCGGGATTGCAGGCTGTTTCCTCTGCCGTTATCGAGACATGGGTCATGGCCGAGTTGAGGTGCCGGTTCGCGATGCTGCAGAAGTTAACCGCTCGCGATTTCAAGGTCATCGTGATTGAACCGCCTAAGCCATTTGCCCGGCTCGCTGCTAGACTGCAAATCAATCCGGCGGTTATAGCCGGGGTTAATGAGATGTGCCGGAGCTTTGTTATGCAATGGCTGAAAGAGAATAACATTCCTGTGATTAGAGTGCCTGACCACACCCATTCGGGAGGCTTCACAACGCCAATCTATGAATCTCAGAACCCGGATGACCCTCATCACGGAAGCCTGCAGTTCGGCGTGGAAATGTTGCAAAAGATAATTCACTATGCGAACGGCACGAATGAAGATAGTGAGAAGGAGATTTTGGTATTCAAATAACTTTGTCTTCTCTGCCCATTCAAACTTTCCTGGAATAGGAGGCGCCATCGGGGAGTAATAAATACCCGGCATGCTGTCTGCGTCAGGAGAGAGGTGCCGTTTTCTGGTTTTTCAATGCCTCATTTACAGCTGCCGCGCGGCTGCGCCGCCCCGGGGCCTTGTCATTTTTGCAACGATTATCCCTATATGTCCCTATATACTGCCCCGCAATGTCAGCTCCGGGTCAAAAAGCCCAGCATTGTCTCCCCAATCTCTGATAAGCAGGCTGCGATATGGTGCGAAATATTGGCATTGACTTAAGCTGGACGGTTCTAGAAACCTCGCCATTTCAGCGAGATTTTGATTTAATGCCTTCGTTAGGACAGGGGGATGATGCGGGATGCGCGGTCAGCCGGGATTTTTCGATATCGATGAGCGGCTGAAGCGTCTCAGCGATCTTG
>DASRYK010000108.1:0-2101 GCA_035687205.1 Methylocella sp.
AGCTGGCCGTAATAGGCCGTCTGATGCCGCGCGGCTTGCTGATAATAGGCGCGTGCCTTTTCCATTGAGCCAGGCTCTGCCGACGCCTCGGCGGCCCGTCCTTGCCAATAAGCTGCACGGGCCTGAGACATCGGCGTTGAAGCAAGCTTGGCAAGCGTGTCGAAGTGCGCTGCCGCGCGGGCCGGATCGTTCAAAAAGCGAAGCGCTATCCATCCTGCATGAAATTCGGCCTCGATCCGCATTTCATTCGATGAGGCTGAGTGCCCGGCACAAATCCGGTAGGCCGTTTGCGCGTCATTTTCGTCAAGGAGTTTGCGGGCAAGCAAACGCCTTTCAATCCACCAGGCATCCCCGTCGACGATGGAAACGGGATCGCGCGGCGCAGCAAGCATGAGTTCGGCTGCAGCATGGATCTTGTTCGCGCGGCGCAGTTTGTGGATTTGCGCAATGAGATAGCCCGGGTCGGCATGGAGCGCTGGAGGAACCTTGGCAAAAAGCCTGTCGCTTGGCGCGTCGCTCATCGCAGCTGCGCGGGCCCGTGCAAGCGCGAGAACGTCTGGCCCTGCAAGGGCTGCAGCCCGGAAGGCTGCAGCGGTTTGCTCTTTATAGAGAAGGCGGTCAGCCCTGAATTTATGGTCGGCCTTGTCGAGATAGGTGCCAAAGTCCGCCTTGAGCTTGGCTTCGAGCTGCCCGTTAAGGTCGGCCTCGCGCCACACCGAGCGCACAAGGGCTGCGGCCTCAAGCGTCCTGCCCTCATCGCTGAGGGCGCGGGCGAGCGCCAGCTTGCCTGCGGGTGTTTCAGGCCCGGAGCCGCTAAAAAACGCCTTAATGAGACCATTGCTCTTGCGGTCGCCGTAAAGCGCCTCCTCGCTGCGTCTCTTGAGCCAGTCCAGAGCTGGCCAGGCCGGATGAGCCTGCATAAAAGCCTGAATCCGGTCGAAGCCGGCCTCGCGCGGGAAGCTCCGCAAGGCCACCCACTCCAGCGTGATTTTGACGGTCTCATCGGCGGCTGAAGCCGCAGCAAGATCGCCCTGTGCCAGATTGCCGGACTTATAGAAAGCGAGCGCCTCTGCGAGGCCGGTGAGATTTCGCTCATGCTGCGTGACAAAATCAGGCGCAAGCACACCAGGCGGCTGCGCATCGGCGCCTTGTCCGGCCTGCTTGATTCCCTTCGAGGCAGTCTCAGTGCCGGAAGACGCGGATTGGGCGCCATTTCCGGGCGCCGGCAGCGGAACAAGGGTTACGCGGGAGTCGCGAGGCGCAAAAAGCAGTGCCTGCCGCTGCCCCGCTATCCAGCCCGCAGCCAGGGCGCAAATTGCGACCGCCCCAAGCCCTGGAAGGCTCCCTGCACGAAATGGCCTTGTCAGCATGGTTCATCCAATCCTACAAAGCGGCACAGAAACGGACGAACCTGAACCATTTTTTGTTAAGAAACCGGAAACGGCTTCGTTAACGAACCGCAAACGAATTTTTTCACCTCGCATCCTGCGTGCCCAATTTTTGGGCGCGGCCTCAGCCGTTTCGAGCTTGAACCTTGCAAAAGAGTGCTTTTCGGAAGCGGGTTCAGAGTCTATTTCTCATTTTGCGTCCACACGAGGCTCGTCCTTGCGCATCTGCGCTTGATGCAAGATGAGAACCCGGAATTACGGCGTCACTTGGGCGGAAAGGCGATATTAACCATGGCACCGAAGGCGGCTTTCAAAGGTTCGATCACCGCGCTTGTCACGCCGTTTCAGGACGGCCGCTTCGACGAGCAGCGCTTTCGCGCGCTTGTCGACTGGCAGATTGTGAATGGGACACATGGCCTCGTGCCTGCCGGCACAACGGGAGAAAGCCCGACCCTTTCGCATCAAGAGCACCGGCAGGTGATCGCCGCTTGCGTGAGCGAGGCCAGACAGCGAGTGCCGGTCATTGCCGGGGCTGGCTCCAACAACACTGAGGAAGCCATTGAGCTTTCGCGCTTCGCCGAAAGCGCGGGCGCCGATGGCTTGCTGATCGTCACGCCCTATTACAACAAGCCATCGCAGGAAGGGCTTTTCCGCCACTTCAAGGCAGTCAATGACGCCGTGGGCATCCCCATCATCATTTACAATATTCCGCC
>DASRYK010000109.1:0-8477 GCA_035687205.1 Methylocella sp.
GCCGGCCTCAACCTCGTCAGCGGCTTTCAGAACTTTATCGAGGACTGGGAGCGTGCGGCGAGCGGGAAGAAACCGCGGGGCGTTGAAAACTTCCAGGTTGGCGTCAAAGTTGCTGTGACACCCGGCAAAGTCGTCTACCGCAACCGGCTGATTGAGCTCATCCAATATGCGCCTGCGGCCGCAAAGGTCCGGCCCCAGCCGGTGCTCATCGTTCCGGCCTGGATCATGAAATATTACATCCTTGATCTTTCGCCGCACAACTCTCTTGTAAAATATCTGACAGAGCAGGGATTCACGGTCTTCATGATCTCCTGGAGGAATCCCGGCCCTGAGGACCGCGACCTGACGTTCGACGACTACCGCGCCCTCGGCTTCATGGCGGCGCTTGATGCCGTCTCAGCTATCGTGCCGGGGCATAAGGTGCATGCGGCCGCATATTGCCTCGGCGGGACGCTGCTTGCGATTGCCGCTGCCGCTATGGCGCGCGACGGCGATGACCGCCTCAAGACCATCACTCTTCTCGCTGCTCAGACGGATTTCACGGAAGCAGGCGAGCTCATGCTCTTTATCAATGAAAGCCAGCTTGCGTTCCTCGAGGATTTGATGTGGGAGCAAGGGTTCCTCGATACGACGCAGATGGCAGGCGCCTTTCAGCTTCTTCGCTCCAATGACCTCATCTGGTCCCGCGCTGTCCGTGACTATATGATGGGCGAGCGTGCGCCCATGATTGACCTCATGGCATGGAACGCGGATGCAACAAGGCTTCCCTATCAGATGCATTCGGAGTATTTGCGCTCCCTCTTTTTGAACAACGATCTTGCCGAAGGCCGTTTCGCGGTGGATGGAAAGCCGGTTGCGTTAACCGATATCCGCGCGCCGATTTTTGCGGTTGGAACAACACGGGATCACGTTGCTCCATGGCGTTCTGCCTATAAGATCAATCTTCTGGCCGACACGGATGTGACCTTTCTCCTGACCACGGGCGGGCACAATGCGGGCATTGCGTCCGAGCCGGGCAATCACAAAAGAAGCTTTCAGGTCATGACCAAAAGGGCGGATGACCGCTATATCGATCCCGCAAGCTTCGTGCGTGAGGCGCCGAGGAAAGAGGGGTCCTGGTGGCCTGAATGGGCCGCCTGGCTCGCAAGTCATTCTGGCGAGCTTGTGCCGCCACCGCCCATGGGCGCGCCAGCGGCTGGTTACGCCCCGCTCTGCGACGCTCCCGGCACTTATGTGCTCCAGGAGTGATGCGCAGCCCGGCAGGCTGGCCGGATACTTCCTTAGCGCCTTTGATCGCGCTGCGCGCCGCAAGCTTGCGCCAAGCCGCGCGGCCCGCGATAGACATATCACGCGATAGACATATCAAGCGATAGACATATCAAAAGAATGCGCATTTGCCATCCGGAGATCCTGTGACCGCAACCGATGATCCCCCAATCACGCCAGACCTTGTGGCGGCTCACGGCCTTACATTGGAAGAGTATGACCGGATCCTCGCTTTGATCGGCCGCGAGCCGACCTTCACCGAGCTTGGCATTTTCTCAGCCATGTGGAACGAGCATTGCTCGTACAAATCTTCGCGGCTTCATTTGCGCAAGCTCCCCGCGAAAGCGCCTTGGGTCATCCAGGGTCCGGGCGAGAACGCGGGCGTCATCGACATTGGCGATGGCCTTGCCTGCGTGTTCAAGATGGAAAGCCACAACCATCCTTCCTTCATCGAGCCTTTCCAAGGGGCGGCGACTGGCGTTGGCGGGATTTTGCGCGATGTCTTCACCATGGGCGCGCGTCCAGTGGCCTGCCTGAACCTTCTGCGATTCGGATCGCCCGCGCATCCCCGCACGCGTCATCTCGTTGCGGGCGTAGTCGCTGGTATCGGCGCTTACGGCAACAGTTTCGGGGTTCCGACGGTTGGCGGATCGGCGGATTTCGACAAGGGGTATGACGGGAATATTCTTGTCAATGCCATGGCTGTTGGTCTCGCCAAAGCCAATGCGATTTTCTATGCGAAGGCCCGGGGGGCGGGAAATAAGGTTGTTTATCTCGGCTCGAAGACCGGCCGGGATGGCATCCATGGCGCGGCCATGGCATCGGCGGCCTTTGAGGCCGATGCGGAGGCCAAGCGCCCCGCCGTGCAGGTGGGTGATCCTTTCACGGAAAAGCTCTTGCTCGAAGCCTGCCTCGAATTGATGCAGACCAGTGCCGTTATTGCGATCCAAGATATGGGGGCAGCTGGTCTGACCTCGTCGGCGGTCGAGATGGGGGCCAAGGGCAATCTCGGGATCGAGCTTGATCTCGACCGCGTGCCCTGCCGCGAAACCGGCATGACGGCCTATGAGATTCTGCTGTCGGAAAGCCAGGAGCGTATGCTCATGGTGCTCGATCCGGCAAAAGAAGCAGAGGCGGAGGCGGTTTTCAGGAAATGGGGCCTCGACTTTGCCGTTGTCGGCCAGACAACGGACACGCTGCGCTTTGTTGTCCGGCATCGCGGCGCGCTCAAGGCCGATCTGCCGATCAAGGAGCTCGGCGATCAAGCGCCTCTCTACAACCGGCCCCGTCAAGTGCCACCCAAGATGCCACAGCTCGATCCGAGCAGGGTTGCTGCCCCTCTGCCTTGTTCCGATGCGCTGCAGCGCCTTTTGGGCAGCCCCAGTCTTTGCTCCAAGCGCTGGATTTACGAGCAGTACGATTATTTGATCCTCGGCAACACGGTGCAGCCTCCGGGAGGCGATGCCGCCGTCATCCGGATCGGTGATGGGCCGAAGGGCATGGCGCTCACCGCCGATGTGACCCAGCGCTATTGCGCGGCCGATTCTTTCGAGGGCGGCAAGCAGGCCGTTGCAGAAGCCTGGCGCAATCTGACCGCTGTTGGCGCCCTGCCGCGCGCCGTGACCGACAATCTTAATTTCGGCAATCCCGAGAAACCCGAAATCATGGGCGAGCTCATCGGCTGTATTGAGGGGATCGCCGAAGCCTGCCGGGCGCTCGGCTTCCCGGTCGTCTCCGGGAATGTGTCGCTTTATAACGAAACAAGCGGGCGGGGGATTCCGCCGACCCCCGCAATCGGCGGCGTCGGGATCATTGAGGATGTGCGCAAAACGGCGAGCTTGGCCTTCAAGCGGCCAGGAGAAAAAATTTTCCTGATCGGCGAGACCAAAGGCTGGCTTGGCCAGTCCATTTACTTGCGCGAAATTTGCGGGAAAGAGGAGGGCGCGCCTCCGCCGGTTGACCTCGCAGAGGAAAAACGCAATGGCGATTTTGTCCGCGGCCTCATCGCGCGAGGGTCTGTCACAGCCGCACATGACATTTCCGATGGCGGCCTTGCGGTGGCTCTCGCCGAGATGGCGCTTGCTGGAGACATTGGCGCAACGGTTGAGCTGTTTACCCCGCTCCCGGATCACGCATTTTTCTTTGGCGAGGACCAGGCCCGCTATATCGTGACGGCCCCTTTGGAGGCCGCCCCCAGACTCCAAAAGGAAGCCGGAGCCGCCAATGTCGCCTGTCAAATCATCGGGGTTACCGGGGGCGATACATTGACCCTTGGGGAGGGGGCGGCCATATTGCTGAGCGCGCTCAAAGAAGCTTATGAAGGCTGGCTGCCCGCCTATATGGCTGGCCCAGGCGCATGATCCATTCCGCAGCAGATCAAAAAGACCGCGAGGAAAGCTCCCCCATGCCCATGCCATCGTCTGAGATCGAACGCTTGATCAAACAAGGAATACCGGACGCAAAGGTTGAGATCACCCCGCTCGCTGACGACAACGACCACTATGCGGCTGTGGTGATCTCGCCGGTATTTGCGGGAAAGTCCAAACTGCAGCAGCATCAGCTCGTCTACAAGGCGCTCGGCGGCGCCATGGGCGCAGATTTGCATGCGCTTCAGCTTCAGACCCTCGCGCCAAAGCAGGTCTGACAGGATTTATGAGAAATCAGCAGCTTGAAAGGACGCAAGCCATGGGCATCAGGGACGACATCCAATCGGCGATCGATAAAAACGACGTCGTTTTGTTCATGAAAGGCACGCCGGACTTCCCGCAATGCGGCTTTTCCGGCCAAGTCGTTCAAATCCTCAACTATCTGGAAGTTCCATTTGAATCCGTGAACTGCTTGGCAAGCGACGAGATCCGCCAGGGCATCAAGGAATTTTCGAACTGGCCCACCATTCCGCAGCTTTACATCAAGGGCGAGTTCATGGGCGGCTGCGACATCGTCCGGGAGATGTTCCAATCCGGCGAGCTCACGGCGCATCTCAAGGCAAAGGGCATATCCTTCAAAGAGCCGGCCAAGGCCTGAAGAAGCCCCAGCGGGCCATTGCGGGCGCAGCCATGCGATGATCGAGGTCATTGTCGGGGATATCACAAAGCTCAACACCGATGCGATCGTGAATGCCGCGAACCCGTCGCTGCTTGGCGGCGGCGGCGTGGACGGGGCGATCCATCGCGCGGCAGGGCCTGAGCTGCTCGCCGAATGCCAAAAGCTCGGCGGGTGTGAAACAGGCCGCGCTAAGATCACCTCGGGCTGCCGCCTGCCGGCGCGCTATGTGATCCATACCGTTGGGCCAGTCTGGCACGGCGGCACGAGCGGCGAGGCGGAGCTTCTCGCCTGCTGCTACCGAAGCGCGCTCGATCTTGCCCGGGAGCATGGCGTGCGCTCCATCGCTTTTCCAGCGATTTCGACCGGGGCTTATGGGTTTCCAGCGGACCGCGCGGCCAGGATCGCGGCCTCTACGGCGATGCAGGCTGGGCAGGGTTTAGAGCGCATCGTCTTTTGCTGCTTCTCAGAGAGCTCTGCCGCCCATCACAGGCGGGCGCTGGAAGAGCTGCAAAAAGGCTAATCGGCGCAATTGTCAGCGGGCGAGGTCTCGATCACGAGCACCCAGTCACTATCGCCCGCGCTGTTTTTCCCCGGCGGCGTGAATGTTTTTTCACCTTCGCCGGGGAGTGGCGAGGGGGCAGCGCTGATGTAAGCCCCGCTTGCGGGATCATACCAGCGGGCTGCCGCAGGACCGGAGAGCTTGGACATGTCCACAGTGACCGTGCGGGCCGTTGGCATATAAACAGCTACGAGAGAACCATCGGGCGTGCTTGCTGCCGTCGCGTAAGTATTGGTTGCGGTATAGCCGTAACCCGTGGTTCTCCTGATGCGGTCGAACACTTTCCGGGGAAAGCCTGGCTCCGAGAAGGCGAGGTCTTTGCCGATCCAGGCCGAGGCTTTGCCGATAAAACCCGAAAATCCATCGTATCCTGCGGTAACGACGGTATGAGATTGATCGGGCACGAGCTCCTGCCATTTGCGCGGAGCAAAGAAATTCTTCATATAGCCGAACTGAACGGCGCCTGGCGTATCAAGGTTTGCTTCCCAATCCTTTGGAAGCCGCCAAGTATAGAAGCTGCCATAGGCTTGGCCAGCCGCGCCGCTCAGCATCGTCCAATATTCTTGCCGGCGTAAGCTCGACGGCGAGCCTTCGCTGCCTTGCTCGAACTCATAGCTCCCCTCGACCATAATAACGGGCTTGAAATTCGGCCGGTTGTATTCCTTCAAGACCTGAGCGTAGGCCGGGAAGTAGGTGTAAGCGAGGTCGAAGTCGATCAGCGGCTCCCAGGAAGGATCGTCAAGAGACCCGCTCGTCAGATAGTGGAGCTCCACGGTATGGAGGTGGTTCTTGTCGGCGCTTCTGATGCCCTTTGCCACAGCTTGCACTAAAGCGTCATCGGTCTTGTCCTGCCAGGATTGGAAATCGTTGCCGTGCATCCAAAGGATATTCGGATAATCCTTGTACCTGCTGCCCAGGAACTCTCCATAGGCCGTGGCCTTGGCGAGGCCGTTCGCCCGCAGCACCGGCAGCCAGCGGCTGGTTTCGATCGGGTCGAGTAGCACAGCCATCCCATGCGCGGACGCAATACGGAGCATCTCGTCCACGCGCTCGAAATAGGCGGGGTTCGGGGATGAAAGATCCCCTGCGGTGAGAAAAGGCGCTATGCCATCGACGGTCGAGGCATCGTCCTTACAGGCATCGGAAAACATGCAAAGGACATGGATCCAAAGCGTATTGATCCCGTACTTTCGGCGGTTGGCCACGAATCGCTCTGCTTCCGCGGGAGTGAGGTTTGAGATCAACATCTGCGGCGCATCCCCGGCCATGAGGAAGGGGACATTGTTCTGATCCACAAGATAGCGCCTGTTGGCGCTCACCTTGAGCGGATAGGCGGGGCTTGCGGCGGCTGGGGTGCTTGCCGCGCAGGGAGACGCCGCGTTTTGCGCGCGGGCAGGCGTTGCAAAAATAGCAGGCTGGGTGAAGAGAGCCGCGCCCGCGGCCGCTCGCATGGCTTGCATGGCAAGGCGCCGGAACACGCGGGGCAGGGCCGGTTTCATTCCATATGCGCCCGCGCCAGTGACCTGCGCCGTTGAATTGTGCCGGCCCATCGCAGCTCCTCCATCACCGCTCTTGTTGTTTCCGATAATCTGCATCTCCGCCCGCGGCAGAGGTTGTTGTTGGAATTCAAGAATGTGAGAGCGGGGAGCCGTGCTTCCGGCAGGCCTGGGCGGCAGGGTGGCGGGCATGCACGCTTCCCGTATTTCCGCTCAAGCGGCAAGATCTGCAACCACCGCATCGAGCACGGGAAGCCCTCCTGCGCTGACGCGCAGCCGGCCGCCCGGCGTGTATTCGACCATGCCATCGGCAATGAGCGTGGCGACGCGGCGCGGGTCGAGCCCTCGGCCGGACATGGCCTGAAAGGCCGATGGCTCAATCCCTTCAGCAAGGCGCAAGCCCATAAGCAGAAATTCATCTCCCTGCTCTTCGGACGACAACAGCTCGTCCTCGACAAGGCCATGGCCTTCTGTCTCGACCACCGTCAGCCACATTTCGGGATGCCGCTCTGTTGCCTGGGCGCGCCGCTCGCCATTGGCGAGAATCCGGCCATGCGCCCCGGGGCCAACGCCGATATATTCTCCATAGCGCCAGTAAATGAGATTGTGCCGGCTTTCGGCTCCGGGCCGCGCGTGGTTTGATATCTCGTAAGCAGGGAGCCCCGCTTTTGCCGTGATCTCTTGCGTGATATCCCAAAGGTCCCGCGCATGCCCGGCATCCGGCAGGGCGAGGCGGCCCGCTTCGCGCAGGCGCGAGAAGATGGTGCCTTCCTCAACGGTCAGCTGATAAAGCGAGATATGGTCCCGCGCATAGGCGATTGCCGAGGCAAGCTCTGCCTCCCAGTCCTTGGCGCTCTGCCCCGGGCGCGCATAGATCAGATCGAATGAGTAGCGGTCAAAAATGGATGCGGCGAGAGCCACTGCCCGCATCGCCTCGGCAGCTGAATGGGCGCGCCCCAGCATTTTTAGATCTGCATCCTTCATCGCCTGGACGCCGAGCGACACGCGATTGATCCCGGCGGCGCGGAAGCCGCGGAACCGCATGGCCTCGACACTCGTGGGATTGGCTTCGAGTGTGATCTCGGCATCCTGGGCAACGCGCCAGAATCCTGCAACCGCATCAAGAAGGGAAGCAATCGATTCAGGCTTCATCAGGGACGGCGTGCCGCCGCCAAAGAAGACAGACGATACAATACGGCCCTTGGTCAAAGCAGCGCGGTGCGCAAGTTCTGTCTTGAAGGCTGCAACGAACCGGCTCTCGTCGACGGGCCTGGCGCGCACATGGCTGTTGAAGTCGCAATAGGGGCACTTCGACAAGCAAAACGGCCAATGCACATAAATTCCGAAACCGGGATCCGGCGTGATCCTGGATTGCTGAGGTGTCGTCATGCCGGTCTTGCCATCCTGGCGCAGCCGTATCAGCGGCGCTTCCTCAAATTACTATGATCGCGCTTTGGATGCGGCGTCAAAGTCGCGCCACATTCGGCAGCAATCTCGCCGTGCTCGCCTGCTGAATTTGGTCTTGTGCCGGAGATCTCAAATTCGCTGTGAAGAGTTAAGAATGAGTTCACCACGTTTGCCTCGCTCCGATAGCTTTTGGCGTTTGCCATCTTTTCAAGTCTGCGCGCCGCACGAAGGGTGTGAGAATTGAGTTATCTCGCACCGCCGCCTATGCCCGCGCCTGTGATCGTCACCAAGGATGTTGGCGGTTATGTTGCAGACTACCAGACCCAAACGGAACTTTACCGGGCGGCCGGCCGGGAGGTAAGGCTTCACGAATGCCGCTCGGCCTGCACCTTGGCGCTAAGCCTACCCAATGTTTGCGTTTATCCTGACAGCATCCTGAAGTTCCACCAAGCTTATGATCCTCGCAATCATCAGTCGAACGATCAAGTCTCGCGGCAGCTCTTCGAATCCTATCCAGCGGCTATCCGGGCTCGCCTCGGAACGCTGACCCGAGCATACAAAGTCCTGCGCGGGAGTGAGCTCATTGCGCTCGGCATCAGGAATTGCAATGAGCCAAAGACCCGCGGGCCAAAAACCATAACCGCATCGGCTGACGCCCATGGCCCTGCCTTTGCCAGCAATCCTCCCGGGCAGACACCTCTCCT
>DASRYK010000110.1:0-2232 GCA_035687205.1 Methylocella sp.
CGGGCCTGCTGCCACAATCGCCGCCCGTTTCGCGACGTTCTGACCGAAGAAGGTCACCGCCCGCTCTTCCGGCGGCATCGCCGCCACGGCCGCCTCATTGCTCATCGAGGCGCCATTCTCGTCGCCGTGAAACTTGACATAACCGCCAAGCGGTAGCGCTGCTACCCGCCAGCGCGTGCCATGGCGGTCTCTGAAGCCGAAAAGCTCTGGCCCGAACCCAAGGGAAAAAGCGTCGACTCGCACGCCGCACCACCGGCCGATAAGGAAATGGCCAAGCTCATGAATGAAGACAACCAAGCTCAGGACGAATAAAAACGGCAGAATATATCCGCCAAGCGACCAGATATGTGTGACGAGTGACATCTGAACTTGAACTCCTAGCCGGGCCGAAGAGCATCTCTACATCATGACTACGGCAATCAGCAGCAATCAGCAAAGAATGTTTGACCAATTCCTTGAGTGAGCAAACTCTATGCCGGAAACCGCAAAGTGAAAAGTGATTTACAAAGCCGCGTTCCGGCCCCGCTCCCTCCAATGAGAACTGGCAATGAGAACTGGCCGCCTGTTGCTGCTGAAAGGCGCTAGCATCCCAGCTGCCAAGCCCGGCCCAGACCCTGGTCACCCTTTCTTAAGCTTTTATGCAATTTGTGCCAAAGTGCCATACTTTGCCCATTTGTTGTTACATTTTCTTTTCAAAACCCTTTCGCGCGATTTTTCCGCAGCCTGCCGGTCATAAAAATGTGAGAGACGCCTGGCGCGCCGCCCCGCCCGCCAAGGCCGAGCGGCATTCCTCGCGAACGGCCCGGTCGAGGGCCAGGGCATCTTCGACCGATTGAGGCTCATGCGCCGCTCCTCTGGCAAGGGCCTTGTTGCAGGCCTCCTCCACCACGCGGAAAATATCGCCGAACGGGATATGCCGGTTGAGAAAAGCCTCGACCGCGACTTCATTGGCCGCATTCAAGACCGTTGGCAGGCCCTCGCCCTTGCGGAGAACCTCAATGGCAAGGCGCAGGGCAGGGAACCGGCTGAAATCGGGCTTCTCAAAGGTCAACTCCCCTACCGCCGTCAGGTCAAGGCGGCGCGCCGCGGTGACGCTTCTCTCGGGATAAAAGAGACAGTGGCCGATAGGGACGCGCATATCAGGCGCGGCCAGCCCCGCCGTGACCGAGCCGTCGGCAAAAGCCACAAGCCCATGCACCACCGACTGTGGATGCACGACGACGTCAAGCCGGGCGGCATCGATGCCAAAAAGGTACCGTGCTTCAATGAGTTCGAGGCCTTTGTTCATGAGCCCCGCGGAGTCTACGGTGATCTTGCGCCCCATCGACCAGTTGGGGTGGGTCAGCGCCTCTTCCGGCGTCGCCTTGGCGATTGCCTCGCGGCTCCAAGTCCGGAAAGGCCCGCCCGAGGCCGTCAGAGTGATTTTCTCGACCGTATCGAGGCTCGCATCGCCCATGGCCTGAAAGATCGCATTGTGCTCGCTGTCGACCGGCAGGAGCCTGGTGCTCATGGCCGCAGCCTGGCGCATGAAGACCGGACCAGCGCAGACGAGGCATTCCTTGTTGGCGAGCGCCAGGGTTCTCCCCGCGGAGAGCGCGGCAAAGGTAGGCTTGACGCCAGCCGTTCCTGCGATCGCGCCGACAATGATGCTGGCGGGCCGGAGCGCCGCCTCGATGACCGCTTCTTCTCCAGCCGCGGGCTCAATCTCTGTGCCTGCAAGAGCTTCCTTCAATCCTGCATAGCCTGCAGGGTCAGCAAGAGCGGCGTATTTCGCGCCAAGATCAAGCGCGAGGCGGGCAAGAGCCAGGGGATCACGCCCGCCAGCGACGGCCTCAACCGTGAATGCGCCGCCTGCCCCTGTGATAATGTCGGCAGTCGACTTGCCAATCGAGCCCGTCGCGCCGAGGATCGTCACGCTCCGGGCGGGGCGCTTCGCTGCCCGCTTCTGCCGCATTTGCATCTCCATCTCCAAGACGTCACAAGGCGGTGTCTAAAGAGCATGTTTGACGAAGATCAAGCAAGGGGGGCGCGGCGCCGGGAAAAAATCTTGCATGGGAAGCATTGGCAGCAATGGAGAATGGCAATAATGTGCGCTAGCTGTCGTTGACAAGGAGGTTGTCCTTGCTCAACCGGCTGACGGGCGGTTTTCCTTTGAGGGCGGAGTGAGGTCTATTGCTGTTGTAGGCGCAGAGCCACGCCGGCATGGCTCTGGCGCGTTCCGCCGAGCTTTCG
>DASRYK010000111.1:0-5399 GCA_035687205.1 Methylocella sp.
GCGCGAGCAGCGGCCATAGGTCGGCTTGATGCCGACCGTCCCGGTGAAGGCCGCGGGCTGGCGGATCGAGCCGCCGGTGTCGGACGCCGTCGCGCCGAAGCAGAGCCGCGCGGCAACGGCCGCCGCCGAGCCGCCCGAGGACCCGCCAGGCACGACCGCCGTATTCGACCCCCGGCGGCGCCAGGGCGACAAAACCGGCCCAAAGTAAGAGGTCTCGTTTGACGAGCCCATGGCAAACTCGTCGAGGTTGAGCTTGCCCAGCATCACTGCTCCGTCGCGCCAGAGGTTGGCGGTGACGGTCGATTCGTAAACCGGAACGAAGCCATCGAGAATATGGCTTGCCGCCGTGGTTTGCACGCCCTCCGTGCAGTAGAGATCCTTGATGCCGAGCGGAATGCCTTCAAGCGGCCTAGCCTCGCCTCTTTTGAGACGGGCGTCCGATTCGCGGGCCATGGCTAGCGCCTTCTCCGGCGTCTCGACAATGAACGCGTTGAGCGCGCGGGCCTTCTCAATGGCTTCGATATGGGCCCTGGCAAGCTCGGCTGCGGAAAATTTCTTTTGCCGGAGCCCGCTGCGCGCATCGGCAAGCGTCAGCTCCGTCAGCGTGTCTATCGACGCCGTCACTCGACCACCTTCGGGACGACGAAGAAATGATCCTCGGTGACCGGAGCATTGGCCACGATCTTCGCCGCAATGCCGCCTTCGGTCACGATATCGGGGCGCATTTTCATCGCCATGGGCAATACGGAAGTCATGGGCTCCACGCCCTCGACATTGACGCTTTTCAATTCCTCGACAAAGGCGAGGATGGCATTGAGCTCGCCCTGGAGATGAGGCACTTCGGTCTCGTTCACCTTGATCCTTGCCAGATGCGCAATGCGCCGCACGGTCGCCTGATCGACGGACATAGGGATTCCTGTGCTTGGGTTTGGGGAGGCTATAGCACCGGCAGCTTGGTGCAAGCAATCCGCAAGGGCTGGCCGAGCCTTTGTAAGGAATCTCCTGGAAACCGGACAAAAATGCTTCACGTGAAGCATTTTTGTAAGGTCGGACTGTCAAATCTTAAAGCCTCGCTTAAGAGGCATGCGGGATTTGCAAAAGGAGGCCCTGGCCGCAGACGCAGCCCTTCCTATCTAAACTCCAATTCCATTTTCCGGGGGGAAAGGTTTTGGCATGAAGAGCGCGATGCTCATGCTGCTGGGTTTGGCTCTGGCGTTTCCGCCAGCGGCGGAAGCCGCGGCGAAGCCCCGCAAGCACGCGCATCATGCCCATGCTGCCGGCCGCACCCCTGCCGCCTCTGCCCGCGCCGCGCCCGCCCATGCTCAGGGCAGCTATTACGTGCCCTATCTGACGGATTCCTTCGGGAAACGCACGCCCATCATGCAAATTCCGGGCAGTGCCGTTGTCGTCCCCCAGCAGGTCATCCAGGACCAGCAGGACATCTCGCTCTGCGGCGCGCTGCGGAATGTCAGCGGCGTGTTCTGCAGGTGACGCAGGCAAAGCAATCCCGCTGCCGCGCCTAAGGAGCAGGGGAGGCCCTGGGGCCCAGGGCGGCTTGACTGACAGCGCCCGCCAGGCTCATGCGTTTATGCAAGCGCTTTGCCCCTGGGGGCGGTGAGCTTTCGAGGTCAGCATGATGAACATGGAGCCGCGCCGGGCGGCCGGCTGGCGGGCCGCCGCAATGAGCTCCGTCCCCGCCGCTTGGCAATTTGCCCGCAGCCATAGGCTTACGGCTGCCCTTGCCACCGCTGCGGCATTGATAGCAGCAACCCTCTGGCACCATACCCGTCAAAGCAGCGCAGCAGCGCCTTCCGCCGAGACACGGCCCGCGGCCATCGGCACGGTCGAGCGCAGCATTTCGGCAAGCGGCCCCGTCAAGGCGCTTGTCACAGTCGATGTTGGCTCACAGCTTTCGGGGCTGATCGCCGAAATGAAGGCGGACTTCAACAGCCGCGTCAAGGCAGGCGATCTTCTCGCGGTCATCGACCGCGCGCCCTTCGAGGCAAAGCTTGCCTCGGCTTCGGCCAATCTCGCTATGGCGAAAGCCGAGGTCGGGCTTCGCGAGGCCGCCGTGGCCCGGGCCAAGACGCAAATTGCGCAAAACGAGCGCGATGCCACGCGCTATGAGCTTTTGTCGCCGAAAGGCGTCGTCTCGCAAAAGAGCCGCGAGACTGCCCAGACGCAGCTTGGTCTTGCTCAGGCTGATCTGGCCATGGCCTCCGCACAGCTCGAAGCCGCCAAAGCGGCGGTTGCGCAGCGGGAAGCCGACGTCAGACAGGCGCAGATCGACCTCAATTACACGCTGATCCGCTCGCCAATTAATGGCGTTGTGGTCGACCGGCGCATGCAGCCAGGGCAGACGGTGGCAGCGCAATACCAAACACCCATCCTGTTTCAGATCGCGCAGGACCTTTCGCAGATCCTCATCTATGCGCAGGTCGATGAGGCCGACATCGGCGCTGTGCGCCCCGGCGCCCCGGTCACTTTTACCGTCGAAGCCTATCCTGACGAGACTTTTGAGGGCACAGTCGATCAGATCCGGCTTGCCGCCGCGAAGACGGGCGGCGTGATCACCTATACCGTCGTGATCAAGGCCCAGAACCCTGGTGAGCGGCTCTTTCCCGACATGACTGCAACGGTCCGGATCGTGGGCGCCCGGCGGGAGAATGTGCTCAGCGTTCCTAACGAAGCCCTCCGCTTCCGCCCGCCTGGGAAAAATTCAGGCGATGGCCCGGCAGTCTGGGCCGCAGATGCTCATGGCGCTTTGGAGCGCCGCCCGGTGCAGCTTGGTCTTAAAGGCGACTCAACGACCGAGGTGACCGGCGGGGAGCTCAGGCCAGGCGAGGCTGTAGCCGTGCGCATGAAAGCCGCAGATGCGCAGTGAGGCTGCTGGCGGCCTGGTATTAGGATGCAAGGCGAAAACCTGGCCATGCAGCGCTTTCACTGTCAGCCGCACGCCCTCCGTTGAACACGCATGACGTTTACTGCTCTCCTCGACGATGCGGTGACTTCGCTCAGGCTCAATGCGCTGCGCAGCGCGCTGACCGCGATCGGCGTCATCATCGGCGTCGCAGGCATCGTTGTCATGGGGGCCGCGGCCAACGGCGCGAACAAGGTCGTCGAAACGCAGCTTACGGCGTTAGGCGCCGACACGCTGATCGTGTCTCCCATTAAGGTGACCAATGCCGGGCCGCATGACCGCGTCGTCTTGCTCACCGATGAGGATGCGGCAGCGATCCTGCAGCGCGTGCCGGAGATAGAGCATCTTTCGCGGGAGATCGACGGCAACCTTACGATCGTTGCCGGGCACAAGAGCTGGACGCCGCAATACTGGGGGGTCGATGCGTCCTATGCCGATGTCTTCAACGTGAAAACATCGGAGGGCCGTTTCTTTGACGAGGCGGAGGTCCGTTCGGGGGCGAAAGTGATCCTGCTCGGCGCAACTGTTGCGGAAAAATTGTTCGGGGCTGAGTCTCCCATCGATCAAACCGTGCGCATGGGAGGCGTGCCGATGCGGGTCATTGGCGTGCGGGCGCGGCTTGGCTCGGTTGGAGGCGAGGACTTCGACAATCATGTGATGATCCCTGTGACAACCGCCCGCTCGCGCATGCCGCATGAGGATAAGGTTGCGCCGCACCAGCTCAATCTGATCGATATGAAAGTGGCGCCAGGGGCAGACCGGCAGGAGGTCAAGGAGGCCATCCTGGCGCTGCTGCGGGAGCGCAAACATATCCGCGAGGGAGAGCAGGATCGATTCGATATTTTCGATCCGACACGTTATCTTGAGCTTATGAACGCGACCCAGACCACGATGGGCTGGCTGCTCGCGGCAACAGCGGCGATTTCTCTCGTCGTCGGCGGCGTGGGGATTATGAATATCATGCTGGTCTCTGTGACCGAGCGGACCCATGAGATTGGCCTGCGCATGGCGGTTGGCGCGCGCAAGCGCGACATCCTCGCGCAATTCCTGGCCGAGGCGGTGTTGCTCTGCCTCGGCGCGGGCCTCGCCGGGCTTGCGCTTGGCGTTGCGGGCAGCTATGCCGTGGCCCGCTCGGCGGACTGGCCGCTCATAATCGGGCCAGGCACCGTCGCGCTTGCCATGCTGGCTTCAGCCGGAGTCGGAATCATCTTCGGCTATCTTCCTGCGCGCCGCGCCGCCATGCTCAACCCGATCGATGCCCTGCGCCGCGAATGAGCGGGGATAATTGTGAGGCGAGCCGATGTGACACTCTGCGCCTCTCTATTGCGGCGAAAACATTTGACAGAATGGCTCAATGGGCCGATCATTAAACCGTTTCCACCATGGCTCAGAGGAGCCTGCTGGAAGCAGAAGGTGCCTTCTTCCGCAACCCTTTGGAACCATTTTAATGGAGACGACTCCACCGGGACAGCGTAAGAGGCCCCGATTGGCGCGGGGCCAGGGCGGTGCGGAAGCCTGACATGCCGGGCGAGACGCCGCCTCCGACAATCTGACCTTCAAGGCGCGGAGCCGCTCGCGAAGGCCAAGCGGGTGCCGCTTCGCATAACATCCTGCAGAAACCGCAGATCCTTCGGAAACCCGAAGCAGAGCCCCGTGGCAGCCATCACGCGCCGGGGCTCAGCCTTTTTGGGCGCCGCCTCCGCAAAAATCCAACAAGCGCAAACCGGACCCGCGCTCTGCCCTCCAGGCGGCCGCGGCCGCCTGGTTTTTCTGCAAGGCGCCCATGCCCCTGCGTGTGAAGCAAGGCCTGGCTTTGTTATTCAAGCACCGGCATGTCATAGGCCAAGGCGCCCACGTTCCCCTTGTCGCCCTTGAAATTCGCGTGGCACATGACGCAGTTTTCAGAGACAACAGGAATTCCCGTCGCTGCGCGCAAATAGCGTTTTCCGTCCCGCACGACGAGCTCCTCATAGTAAGCATCGCCCCCGCGCAGCTTCTTTGCCGCCGTCTTCTCGAACTCGTCGCGGGGGATATCGTCGGGATCGCCGATCACATCGGTTAATCCCAGGATCCGCACTTCGTACCACCCCGATTTCTTCATAGCCCCGAAAAGCGCCTTGGCAGCGGTCGCCGCAGCCGTGTCGGAGGGTTTTTTCACGTAATGCTCATCGACCCAGATGACCATGTTCTTGAAGAGGTCATCGAGCATTTTGACTTCTTGCCTAGTCCGCTCAACGGCAGGGTCCGAAGGGCTTCCGGCATCCCCTGCAGCGGCAAATGCCGTTCCCGCCATTGCCAGCGCGGCGGCTCCCGCGGCCCATCCCAAATGCTTGGCTTTAAGCGATGATGTCATTCCGGCTCCCTCCGTCATTGCATGGAAAAGCACAAGCGGCCGGGCGCTGGACGGCCTGCCCGGCGCTAACGCCAACGCCTATTAGATGTCCTGAGCCTGAAAAGGTTCCCAAAAAGCTACGCCGGG
>DASRYK010000112.1:0-35872 GCA_035687205.1 Methylocella sp.
TCGAGCATAGGGGTGATGTTGATGTCGTCGTAGGGTTTGGAATCGGCTTGGACTTGCATGGCGTGTCATTCCGCTGCCAGGGACCGGGCCTCGCGGCCCGCAGAAGTGTCAAAGCTCTCGGCCATCTTCGTCGTGAACTCATCGACGAAGATCTGCATATCGGCGGTGAGGTCTTTGATGCGGGAGATCAGGTAGTTGTAGCCAAAGAGGGCGGGGATCGCGACACCGAGCCCTGCCACCGTCGCAACCAGCGCTGCAGCGATACCGGGAGCGATGGCGTTGACATTGACATCGCCCGATGCCGCGATCGCCGCAAAGGTGATCATCACGCCGATGACCGTTCCAAGCAGGCCTAAGAATGGCCCCCCCGAGATCGCCAGAGTGAGCAGCACGATGAGACTGTTGAGCCTCTGCGTCTCAGCGACAAAGGCGCCGTCGAGCACGGAGCGGATCGCCGCGAGCGATTGGGAGGAAAGGACAAGAGGCGTGCTTGCGCTTCCGAAACGGCTGCGAAGCTCTTCTGCCCCCGTCCGGTAGATGCGGTAGAGCGAGGAATCGACTACGACGTTGCGGTCGTTCTCCCGGATCCGGCCTCCGAGGCTTTCAACGTCGTGCTCGCTGCCCGTTCCCAGCACCGTAAGGCCGGCTGCGAACTGTTGAAAGTGCTTCTTAAAGCGCGCATTCGCCTTGCCTTGCCGGTTGATATACATGGCCTTGCTGACCATGACGGCCCAGCTAATAACGGCCATGATCATAAGAAGACCGATGACGATCCAGCCATCGAGAGTCACCGATTTCAAAATGATCGCGAAATAGCCATTAAGCCAGCTCGCGGTTTCTTCGTCCTGGCCGTAGCCCAAGAGCTTCTCATGCTCCGGGCCTTGCCCGGCTGCCTCGGCTTTGATGAAGCCTGCTGGCCGCGCGGTCTTTGAGATCTCGAGCTCATCGATATCCCCGGTGAACCCTTGCGCTTCTGGGGAGGCAGGCGCCTGGCTTACGCCCTCCCCGGCAGCGGGCTCCTGCGCTTCGCCGCCAAGAAAGGCCGCGCTGTTGAGCGGCGGGAGGGACGTATTGAGCGTCGCATAGGCGTTTCCGTCGAGATAAAGGGTGACGAGGCCGGGCGAGGCGGTGAGAGCAAGATGATGCCAGCTTCCAGGGGCGGCGGGCACAGCATTCGCGCTGCGCTGCGTGCTTCCATTGGCCGTGACCTCTACGAAGGGCGCGCCATCGTCCATCCCAATCACAAGGCTGTTTGGCCCATCGCGGCGGCTGTAAATAACGGCGTGGCGCTGGAGCGCCGCGGGCTTCACCCACAACGACCAGGTGAGCGCGCCATTCTCTGGCAGTGCAAGAGAAGGCGTTCCGGGCAGAGTGAGCGGCGTGCGGCCATCGAGGTGCAGGCCGTCGGCGATGATCGCGCCGCTTGCAGCTTGCCCTGCATTTTGCGCATGGTTCGCCCATTGCGAGGAGTCGCGCGGCGGCGCTCCCCTCTCGCCGAAATGATAGACGAGGAGCGTATCCGGATCATAAGTGCCCTTGGCGTCATCGGCGGGCTGGGCCTTCTTGTTCGCGTAATAAAGCCATATCTCGCCTTTCGTCCCGGGCTTGATCTCGGGCACATTGACCCAGATGAAGGCTTCGCCAAGGAGGGAATCATATTTCTCGATGTGGTGCTTGAGCGGGGTCTTGTCGTCGCCCGCGACGAAACGGATGTCGCTTCCATCTTCTTTCGCGTCGCCGAAGCGGAAATTGCCGGCATGCAGCCGGATCAGGACCGGCATTGTGCCAACCGGATCCGTGATATTCGCGCCGCTGGGGCCTGTGTCGATTGTGATCTGCTTGCGCAGCTCCCAATCTCCATTCCACCAGGCAAGCGCTGAATTTGGCAAGAAGGCAATTGCTGCCAGCGCGAGAAGCGACGAGGCAGAAAATCTGCCGGCGTGCTCGCGCAGCTTTGGCCGCGAGGCGGCTGCAAGGCCCGCGGATGTTTCAACCATCGCTCAAAATTCTCCCCAAATGCGGAACAGTACGCGCGGGTCCCTGGCCTTGGTATAAACTTGGCTGATCATCGGGACGGCGAACACGACCATGCCGTTGAAATGGTCTGTGAGCTTCACGCGCGCGCCCGTGCCATAGCTCCAAAGATAAAAACGGCTAAGCTGCTCAGGCAAAGGCTCCAGAATGTAGGCGCCGCCGCCATCCACGAAGCCGAAGAACCGCCAATCATTGAAGAGATTGGGCACAGGCGGCTCGCCTGCATTGTCTTTGACCCAGGCCCCGATGGCCTCATTGATATTCGGACTGCGCAATTCCACAGTGGCAGCAAAGCCGTTGTCACCTAGCACTTCGGACTCAAGATAGCCGCGCACCGTGTCGAGGCCGCCAAGCGGGAATTGCTCGCTCGAAACGAGCGGCTGATTGGTAACCTGCCCCTGCACGCGGCCAAAGACCTGGAAGCCGATGGGCAGTGTCTGCAGGCGCGAGAAATCGCCGTTGAAGTGGATGAAATTTTCGTCGGCGCCGAAGCGTTTGGCATCAAAAAAGGCAGGCGAGCTGCCGATGCCGCGGAAGCCCGCTGTCACTCCCGCGTTGAGCTGCATGAGCGAAGTCTCGCTCACCCATGTAGCCGTATAGTTTGCAACGAGCGGATAATAGGTGACGGGCGTCGAAAAGGTGATGTCGCCCGCGCTGGTCAAGACGACCTGGCCGAAGCTCTTATAGTCAAGGCCCACCGATGCGGTATGGTAGAAGCTCTCCCGCGCAGGCAATGTAAAAATTGCGCGGGCTCCGACAATCTGGCCGGGCCCCACCACGGTCAGACCGCCGACAGTCGCAACATTGCTCTCGGATTTGAGGCCGTAAAGGAGAAGGCTTGTGAAATCGTTTTCCGGGAGACGGGCGAGATAGGAGCCGGAGAATACCTCGACATTCGAGGGATTTTGCGGCGACACCTGATAGGTGAAGCTCAGGGAATGCCCAAGCTGCCAAAGATTGGCGTAGCTGAATGTGACGCTCTGGCGCAACGGCTCGGTGCTCGGGGACTGCCGGTTGTTGAGCTCGGCCGAAGCGTGGACGGGCAGCTTATCCTCGACATTGAGATCGACATCGACCGTTCCGGGCGTTGCGCCTGCCCGCAGCGCGGGTGTGACGCGCCGGTCGGGCCATTGGTTGAGCGCCACAATATCTTTCGTGACCGAATTGAAATTCGGCACCGTGCCTTCGGCAAGTGAGGGCGCCTTTTTCTTGATCTGGGATGGCTCGAAATAACGCGCGCCCATGACCCGCGTCCGGCCGATGCGGTTCTCGGTCACCTTGAGGATCACAATGCCGTTGCGAGGGTCCTGCTCGGGGATCGCAACCGAAACCGCCTGGAAGCCCTTGTCGTGATAAGTCTTTTCAAGAGCTGCCCGTGCCTTTTCGACATCTTCGGGCGTGCGCCTTGGCCCAAGAAAAGGATAGACCGCCTCTTCCACCTCGATCTGAGGAAGCGTGTCGGCGCCTTCCACCCGGTATTCGTCAATGTCGAAGTGCTGCAGCTTGCCAGGTTTGGGGGCTTGCGGCGCCGCGCCGCTGACGCTCCCGGCCGCAGCAGTACCGCTCTTAGCAGAATCGCCGCTGCCGCCTGGAGCCTCATCCGGCTGTTTCTTCTTCCCGGCATGGGCGGGGTGAGCCAGTGCGGCCGCACAAAAAAAAACCAAGGCGAGCAAAAGCGCTGGAGCTTCGGCGCAAACACGCCAGCGCACAGCGCTGGGCAGCCTCAGACCCCCAGTGTCAGCACCCCTGTAACGCAACCGCACGCCGCCTTCCAGATATAAGTACCAAGACCGCTCGGACGGCCACACTCAACACCTGAAAGACAACCGGGAGAGACAAGACCCGCAAAAAAAGTTGCGCCCGCAAGAACTGCGATCCTTCCCCGCGCATGCCGGAGGCGCCGGAGGATCTTGCTGAGAGCCGAAAGCGAAACCTTGGCTGTTTTGACTTGCGCCTGCTCCTCCCTCGCGAGCTCCTGCGCAGCAATCGCGAGATGGCGCCAAAGGCGGACAGCATCCTTGAACGCGGCCTCATGCTCCGGGCTCTGGCTACGCCAGCGCAGCAGCGCCTCGATTTCCTCCTCCCCTGCCTCGTTCCCTATGAGCTGGGCGATCCAATCGAGAGCTTCGCCAAGGAGGCGGGCTTGGCCGTCGCCGCTCTGGCCGGTTTCTTTCACGAGATGGGCTCATTGTAAGCGCATGGCCGCCAGGGCGTCTGCGCCGCAAGAAGATTCTGTTGATTTAGTTTATATTATAAATTTGCAGGGAAGGAATCCGGCTTTACCGCCCGTGTTTGTTGAGCCGCTGGCCTGGTGAATGGCAGGCGTTTCCGTGAGCCTGGGGCAAGCCGTAGAGGCGGAGACCCCTCAGTTCTCTGTTTCAGCGGCTGGCCCGATCGCGGCAAGAACAGCACGGCCGGGCAGGATCGCGATGAGCGCGGTTCAGCCGCCCGCTTGGGCGGTAAGGTAAATAGGGATACCCGGGCCAGCCGAAATAGGGCCAGCCGCCTGTTGAACCCGCGATTATCCCTGGGGAAACCGGTCTAGGATAGCCATGGCAGCGATAGGACACCGGCGCGGGCTGCGCTTCTTCTGCCCCGATGGGCATCAAGCGCGAAGCCTTCGCCGGGCCAGCGGAAGCGGCGGGCATTAGTATGATGAGGAAAACTGCGCCAAAAGATGTGAGTTTGGTGAATCTCATAAGTCCAGCCAATGGCGGCTGGGGCCGCAGTTTGCCAGGGTAATGATTGTTAACGCATGTTGCCATCCATTGAAAGCCGCAAGCCAAAACAGCCGCGCCGTCACGCAGGCATTTTCCTGCGCCTGAAGCAGAACGGCTTCCCAGCCAGTTCAGGGCCCGCGCCGGATCATCATCGAGCGCAAAGACCAGAACGTCGGGCGCCTGCAACCGGCTGCTGCTTTGGTTGAAATGAGCGCCCGGGGTCTTCCCGGCGGGGCGGGAAAAGACTTATGAGGGTATGGGGGGTTAGCAGCGCTGGCGAGGGCCGCCTGAGCGCCGGCTCAGCTTATAGCCAAGGCGCTCTGCGCAATGCTCAAGCGCCTGCTTCAAATCCATCTCGACCGTCCGCAGGCTGACTTGGAGCCGTGCGGCAACTTCCCGCGGCGGGATCCCTTCAATGGAAATCGCATTGAGGATCTCCCTGCGCCGGGCGGGAAGCTCTCTTAGGACGCGCTTGAGCGCCTCGATCTCAGAGCGCGCTTCCACTATTCTGGCGGGATCTGGCGCTTCGTCCCGTATATCGAGGATTGCTTCAACCTGGGCGGCAGTGGCGCGGCAGTTTTCGGCTTTGTAGCGGTTTTTCGCGATGTTAATCGCGGCGCGGAAGATATAGTCCTTCGGGCTTTGCACCTGCACATCGCTGTTCATGCGGTCAAGCCGCAGGAAGGTCTCGTGCAAGGCCTCGCTCGCTGAGTCTTTTGACTTCAGGCGCAGAGCGAGACTCCGGCAGAGGCGCTCGTAATCGGCTGCGAGCAGATCGCGCAAACGGGGCTGAGCATCCGTCACTGCCGCTGTCCCCCTGCTAAGCCTTGCCAGGGGCAGCAATTGCTGGGATCCGCTGCCAAGATAATGAATGGCACGCCGGGCTCCCAAGAAGGCACGCAACGCGCCACGCGCTTGCTGCGTCCCGGGCTCCATCCGTCAAAGGCAAAGGCCAGGCGGCGGGCGGTCATGAGTTTTCCAACTCGCAAGGCTGCGGCGCTCCCTCGTTCTCGCTGGCTCGCGGCGATGTTCTTCCGGCTGCTATTGAGCACGGCGGCGCTGCTCTTCGTCGTCTCCGCCGCCGCTGCTGCCACCGTAGCCGATCACTTCCACGATGATGACGGAAGCCGTGTCACTCGCGCCGCTCCGCGTTTGCGAGGACGCGACCGAAGCTTGCGTCGCACCCGCCACATTGCTTGCAGCCGTCAGGGCGCCGACGTTCGGTGATGCCTGGACCGAAAGGCCCGTCGTGCTGCCCTGGACTTGAAGGTTGAAGGAATTGAGCACCTGAACGGCGACGATGTTGAGATTGCCCGAAACGCGCACGCCCGCAGCGCCGGCATCGACTGTGCCGTGCGGAGCGACGAGGGTGACGTTGCTTTTGGTGGGATCTTGGCCGGGGAGGGTGACAAGAGCTCCAATGCCTGCCCCCGTGACAAGCCCTGTTGGATTGACGCGGCAGTAGCCGTTCATGTCGCATATGCTGCTGACCGGCGGGTTGGAAACGTAGGTTTTTGGCCCCTCGCCAGCGCTGATGTCGCCATTGGCGGTGAAGAGATTGATGTCCCCTCCCTGAAGCGTCATGACGCGGCTTTGATTGAGAAGAATGCTGCCGTCGGTGAAGGCGCGGATTGTGCCGCCGCCCAGGGTCAAAATCCCCTCCTGGTTCGGGTTCAGAAGATCGCGCGAGGTTGTCCCAACCGTGATCCCGCCGCCGGGGCCGATGATATTGATGTCGCCGCCCATCTGCGTCTCGAGCACCGATTGGGCGATGTTGAGCTGTCCTGTGAAGATTTGTTCGGCCGCGCCGTTGCCGCCCCCTGAGCCATTGTCGGTGTAGCCGTAGCTCGCAGGGAACAAAGTTCCGATGGCATCATAAGCGCGGCTGTATTGGCCGAAGTAGGGGCTCGATGAATTGCGGTAGTCGGCCGCAACCTGGCTGAGGAAGTCAAGGAAAGCACGGTCGACGAGGAGCTGCTGCAGGTCTTCAGGGAGAGCCTGGAACTCAGCCCACGCCTCCTCCCGGCTCTTTTCGAGAACAGCAGCGATAATGGACAGAAAGTCGATGCCGCGGCTGCCAGCCTGAAGCGGATCGACAAACTGGCTGACTGCGCCTGCATAATCAATGCCCGGCCCGATGCCGAAGCGGACCGTGATATTTGCGCTTTGCTGAGGCAGATAGGGCACAAAGCCGAGCGGCGTTCCCGATATTTTCAGAATCGATCCGCTGACATAGCTGCCATCCCCGACGGCTGCCACCCCGGCCGTTGTCTGGGCAATGCTGAGCTGGAATGGCCCCATGTTGTGACCCGCTTCGAGCAGGAATGCCCCGGGCCCGTAGAGATAGTAGTAGCTGGCAAAGATGGTGTTGGCGATAAAGCCGCCGATATCATTGCCGGCCTTGATGCTCGTGAGGTCGCCCGCATTGTTGTTCTGGCCGACGAAGCCTAAAGTAATATCGTGCCCAGCCTCGATCCTCGCGGGCTTGATGAGCTCGATGGCGCCATTGATATTCGCGCCCGCGGCAATGACCGCAGGAAGGGGATCGTTGGCATGAAGCGCCACGGTCAAATTGGCGAGCGGTATTCCAAGCGGGCTCACATAGTTCAAGAGGTTTGGCAGGGGGCTGTTGCTGACGAATTGCGAGCTGCTCGTAAGGAGGTCTGGCATCGACAATGTGCCGTTGGTGATCAGCAGCGATTGCGCCGCGATGATCGAAATTGTGCCTTTGCTGCTGCCAGTGAGTGTTGGGTATGGGACCAGATTGGCGTCGTTATTCAGCGCATCGACAAAGACATTGCCGCTGTAGGCAGTGAGCGCCAGCGTCGCAGGCAGAAGCTGGCCCCAGGGCGCGGGCTGGAGCCCGCCAGTCTGAAACGCCGTGTCGCCATTGCCGAGAAAGGTGATATCGCCCGAAGTGCTGCTCAGCGCGATGCCGCTTGCGGGGCCATATGTCGTGAAAGGCGCCCCCCATGGCGAAAGGGTTGGGGTGATCGTGCCGTCCTTGAGAGCGACAGCGCCGTTTGGCAGGACGGAAATCGGTGTGGCGCCTCCGATGGCGTTGAAGGTGTCATAGGAAAGCGGAAGCATCGATGGATCATAGACCGCGCCCAGCGTGACTGGGCCGCGCGCCATGGCCGTGATGAAACCGTCCTGAACGGCGAGCAGCAGCGGAACATTGGGCGCGCCGGTGACCGGGTTGATGCGTGCATCCGCCTGGATGGCGCCGCCCGCCACGATGAGGCCAGCACCCCGGCCAACGAGGAAGGCTCCGCTGTTGAGATCGCCCTCCGCGCGAACCTCGAGATTGCCGCCGCCGTAGTAATGCGCAACCGGCGGGCTATTTGCAGACATTCCGCCGCTGACCGCGAGAGTCTCCGGCAGAGAGGCCGAGATATTGGTGATATCGGCGCCTGCATAGAGGCTGATATTGCCGCCTCCAAGCGCGCCGATGCCCTTAAAGGTCGCGAAATTCACCCAGGCCGCAGTCTGGCAGGAAAAGCTCCCGGAGCCGCAAAGCGTGGCGTCTGGCTCGCTTGCAACGCCAGTGAAGGGCGTGCCGCTGCCATTCGATGAGCCAGAATGGTAGTACCAAGTGTTCCAATCCTGGCCGGAAAAGGCTCCCGTGAAGGGGTCGCTGACGGCAGGCGCGATTCCAACAATCGAGTGCCCGGCCGTGATCGTCACCGTGCCGCCCCCCTCAGCCCATGCGGGCGTGCTCACGAGCCCGTTTGCGAATAGCTCATAGACTGGCGACATTGCAGGCGCCGTGAAATCCGCTGGCGCTTGCGCCGCGGCGCCAGCGGTGTAGATCGCCCCTGGCGCCACTTCATCGAGGATCTCGACATTGCCTGCTGCGGCAATCGTGATGGATCCCGTTCCCGTGCGGACAATGGAAGGCACATGAATGATGTCAGTGGGGGGCGGGCCGATGATGGTTTGGCCGGGGCTGTTCAATGGATTGGTGTAGCTGGTATGGCCGTCGATGCTGAACCGGCCGCGGCCGCTATCCTCTGCAACGGCCGCCACCGCATGCGGGTTGGCCATTGCCCCGCCGCCCGCTCCGAACGCCGCGCCTGCCACGAAATTATAGGAGAAGGAGCCGTTGTTGATTCCTTGCACAATGGGCATCAGGCTTGCGGCGGTAGTCGTGTTGAAGTCCTTGACGGGCCCGCTTGCCTGGGGATTGTTGGCGATGAAATTCGCGACAAGAACGGTGCCCCCGAAGACATCCTTGGTTTCGTAAAAGCCGTCGCTGATTGTTGCTCGGACGTCGATGTTGTTGACGGCCTGCAAGGTCAAGACGCCTGCTTCGCCTGCTGCCGTGCGGTAATAGGGAACATAATTGCCAGCGCGGTCGAAAGTGCCCGCTCCGAGATTCCAGTTGCTGGCAAGGGTGATGTTGCCGCCGTTGATTTCGCTCGACGCATTGACGAGCGTGATTTCCGGGCGGTCATGCCGCATAGAATCTGGCAGGCCCTGCGCTGGCGCGCTGCCAGCTTTGATCTGCGCCCCGGAAAAATCCGCCTTCACAGCGAACTTCTGGACGAAGTCCACGAGTGTCTTTTGATAGAACTCGATGTGGCTGGTGTTCAAGGGCCCAGTGGGCGTGAAAATGCTTTCGAAGTCCGTGCCCTCGACCTTCTTGCCATCTGCATCAAACCAGCCGGCCGCGTCGATGATTCCGTCAAAATGATGGGCGCCGGTTGTCGCGTCGGCCGTGCTCCACACCGCATAGGCATCAAGAGAGACGCCCTTGCCGCTCGGCTTGCCATCCGCCCCGGCATTGGTGACGAGAGTGCCATGGAACGCGATATTCACGCGTCCATCGGCGAGCAAGGGCGCCCGCAGGATCACCTCGCCGCCGGTGTTGACGGTTCCCTTGCCGCCAGGGCCGCCGCTGACATCGAGGACAGCGCCCGATGCAACCGTGACCGTGCCCGAGCTCTTGACGTTCTGATAGCCATAATCCGCATTGAAAGTGCCGTCTGTCTTCCCCGTGGTGCCAAGGGTGATTTTGCCGCCCGTCTGCACAAGCCCAGCCGCCCCGGAGGCCAGTCCGAGACTCCCGGCAGCATTGGCATCGTAACGCGCGATAAGCTGCGCGCCACCCTCGATTGTGACCGCTTCTGCGCCGTAAAGCGAAATCGTGCCGGCGCGCGGGCCCTTCGCATCGATGATGCCGCCGACAATCACGCTGCCCTGATTGGCGGTGAGAAGCACCTGGTTCGAGATCAGCGCCGTGCCGGCTTTGATCTCGATGTCGCCCTGGTTCAATGTCACGGCAAAAGCGCCGGTGAAGCCGCCAGAGATTGGCAATTCGCCAAAAAGCCTGCCCGCATCGAGAATGAAACGGCCGCCAAGAGCATCTTGGCTTGCGCCCCCGAGAAGCACGCCGTCGAGCGTTGCAGCGCCTTTCTCGCCGGTCTTGACCGAAACAGTGCCGGCATAGCCATTGACGGCTGCGGAGACGTCAACGCGAGCGCCTGCGGCGATCATCACATCTCTTGCCGCAGCAAGCTTCACACTGCCGCCAGGCGCGGCAACGGACTGGCTTTGCACCGCAAACTGAGACCCCGCAGCGATAATTTCGGCGCCCCGGGCGAGAGTGACATCACCCTTCGTTGCGGTTAGCGTGACACTGCCGGAAAGCGCTTCGATACGGCCCTTGTCCAGGATGCTTGCCCCCGTGAGCGTCAGGGCGCCGCCAATATTTGCGGCTTCATTCACAGGGGCTTGGCCATCGCCCTTCAGGATTTCGAGCAGGCCAGCCGTGACCAGCGCCTGCCCAGCCCCCGCATTCACCACAAGAGCTGGCGCGGTGAGAGCGACATGAGCAGCGCCGGCATCAAGCTTGCCCGTGCCGCTGAAGCCTATTGCTTTGCCTCCATTGAAGGCGGCTTCACTAAAGCCCGCAAGGACGAAGCTGCCGCTCGCCTGTGTCACTGTCCCGCTGGCATTGACCGTGAGCGTGCCTCCCGATCCGCTCAAGCCGCCGCTTGTGTCCGGTTTAACCTGTGTGTTGGTGAGCACGACGTTGCTGGCGTTGATGACCGTGCTTCCGCCTTCGCTGAAGAATCCCGCGCCATCGAAGGTCAAAGTCCCAACCGGCTTGTCTTTGTCGCCAACGGCAAGCCCCTGGCGGTCAAAGAAGTTGAAGACCGTGGCGCTGCGCAAGCGGACCGTTTCCGCACCGGCAAGGCTCGCGATCATGCCTTGGGAAAGGACAAGGCCGGCGCGGCCGCCGCCGATGTTGATGACATCGGCGGCAAGATCGTAGTTTTGCGCCTTGAGCAAGGTGTTCGAAGCGACCACCGTGCTGCCGCTCGAATCGAGCGTAAGCGAGACCCCTTCGATCGTGACGGCAGCGCCAGGGGCCGGAGGAAGAACGGCCGTGCCGGGCGCCGTTCCGATGGTGATGCGGCCCAGAGGCTGCTCGGGGACATTCTCGCGGATCACCTGGACCGGTGCGCCATTGGCGATTCTGAGCAAGGAGCCGTCGCCGCTTATGCCGTCCGTAACCGAGCCCAAGCGGATGTCGCGGGCCGCCCCAGCGGGCACCGTTCCTTCTGCCCGGATCACGCTGCCAGCATCGACCGTGATTCCCTTTCCGTCTTCCGAACCTTTGGTGACAAGAATGATTTCGGTGCCGGAGAGCGGGTGTTCCGCATCGGTCGCAACTTCCACATTCTCGGCGGCTGCGGCGATGGTTCCGGGCTTGTCGAGCAATGACGTCCCGCCGATCACAACGCGAGTCGCGCCGAGATTGCTGATCTGATCTGCATCCAGAATAAGATAGGGCGTCTCGGCGCTTCCGGCCTGAGGCGGCTTCTGCTTTCCCGCGGCAAGGATGAGGATGTTGGCGGCACTGATGCTGGCTTCCCCGCCAAGGCCCGTCACCCCTGGGGCTAAGGGGCTGATGCCAGCGCTGAACTTATTGGTGCTGTTGAGGGTAAGAGAGCTGGTCGCGCCAAAGGCAAGGAGGCCGCCGTCGATGGGCAGCGGCGGAACAGCCTTGGCGGCGGAAAGGGCGAGGCTGCGGAAGTAGCTTGTGCCTCCAGTGATGTTGATTTTCGAATATTGCGTCCAGACCGCCTGCGGCTGAAGCTCGAACAGATAGGTTTGCGAAGATCGGGCGCCAGTCAGGGCATTCGCGTATGTGCCCCGGATGAACAGCGAGCCATCAGGCATTGCGACGCTCGCAGGCCCGGTCGGATTTGCGCTGCCGCTCACCTGGACGACGCGGTAGGCGCCAGGCAGAGTTGCAAACATGCCGGGAAGCAGCACATAGGTCCCTGCCGGGATGCCATTCCCGCCGGCGATGCTGATCGCCATGCCCGGGCGGATGCCGCTGCTGTCCGAGCCATAAAGGGCAGCGAAGGTTGCATCATAGGCTGCGGCTAGCGCGCTGGAGGCGGGCACGAGGGCATAGACTGTCTGGCCGGCGGGCCCCTCGGTCAGAACATTGCGGGTTCCGCCGGTCCCGGAAATGAACTCGGTGGCATAGATCTCGCCGCCCCCGCTCACATCGATCACGGCGCCGGACTTCGCCGTGATATTTGCGCCGAAGCTGTTTACGGCCTTGGCGGGCGGAGCGGCGATCACAACCGCTGCTGGCGGCGTAATCAGAGGGTTGCCTGTGAAGAGCGTTCCCACCGACCAGTTCGCGCCGTCGAAGGTATAGCCATAGGGGATGGAAAGCCCTGCCGCGGAGACAGAGGTGAGGCTGCCTGCCTCCAGGGTGACGTTCTCGGTCGCAACAAACAGCTCGCCAGCGTTGGGCAGCACATCCTTGATGGCCTGCGGGAGCTGGCCCAGATTGGGATCGGTAAGGCCAAGCGTGATGGTGCCAAGCGGCGCCCAGAGGGTGCCCGCCTGCACGATATTCACGGCGTCGAGCACAAGGCTTCCCCCGGCGGACCAAGGCGCCGAGGCGTGGCCCGTTTGCCGGATGGTCAGCGTGTCGTTGACGCCCGCCGTCTTGCCTGTGGACATGAGCAGGAACTGAGTCCCGCTCGCGGGATAGATGACAGAAGCTGATAGAGTCAGATTTCCGGCGGTGACCAGCGCGCCTGCAAAGTCCTTCCGGGCTGAATTTGCTGCTGTCGTGCTTCCATAGCCATAGATATCCGGAAGGAGCCGGATCGCGCTTGAGCTCGTGAAGTTGGCATCAAGAACATTGTTCAGGCCGATCACTCTCTGCAGGTCGATCCATTTTGCAATGACATTGAGAGTTCCGTCGGCAGCCTTCGGCGGCACGAGCTGTCCGCCCGCGTCCGAGTCGACCCCTCCGCCGCCAACGAGCCGGACATAGCCTGCCTCGAGCGTGACAGCCGTGCGCCCGATGCTTGGAATGCCATTCTCGCCGGGCGTGGTGTAAAGCTTGGGATCGACCCTCCAGAGCCCGCCCTTATAGATGACGCCTTCTGGCAGCAGCGTCCGGCTCTCTGGAAGAAGAACAAAGCTCCCGGAGCTTGCGACGAGAGTGAGAGCGCCGGGGAGGGAAACATGGAGCGAGCCGTTGAACGCCACTGTTTCCGCATAAATGGAGACGGAATCGAATCCGCTCTTGCTCAGGGTATCGGCGCCAATGTAGCCGCCGGCTTCGGCAGGCAGGAGGGCTGCAAGCTCCTCCGGTGTTATGGGATAGGGCGCATCGCTCCCGCTAGCCTGCCGGGCCGCGGCCAGGCTTGCCGCGATATTACCTCCGGGTTGAAGAATCACCGTCTGAGGGCCAGAAAGATTGCCTTTGAGCGTGTTCCCTGAGGCATCCACGGTGCCGATCACATAGCTTGCGACGGCTTCCGGCACGGCAATATTGCCAATCGTCAGGCTGCCCCCGGAGGCTAGGGGCGCGCCTCCTTTGGCGCTGACGGTTCCTGCGAAGTAAAGCTTGCTGCCTGCGATCTGGAGAGACCCGCCATTGCTCCAAGCCGGAATGTCGATGAAGCGCAGCCCGGCCCAGACCGAAAAATCCTGGATTTGGACGGTCCTTGAGCGCCCCTCAAGAAGCAGTTGCGCACCCTCCTCGACCACCACTGTCTCGCCGCCAAGCGAAATCGTCCCGGCATCAAGCAGGCTGCCCGTTGCATAGGTGGTAATGCGGGGATTGGGCACGAACATGCTGCTGACGTCGAGCACCGCATCCTTGCCGATCCAAACGTTTTGAGCCATCACCGGGCTCGCGTATGGGTCCACATCCGCGCCCGCATTGAAGAGATTAATATTGCCCGACGGCGCAACGATTTTGCCGAGGACTGTCACAGGCGCATTGGCGGTGACGAGGCTGATGCTCGAAGGCGCTGACGCCCATGCATCAGCAAGGATCGCAGCCCCTTTGTCGAGCAAAATGCCGGATGGCCCATCAGGATCGTAAAGGGTCAGATCGACAGGCTTGCGCAGCCCGTCAGCGGCATAGCCGAAAGCGGCGAAGAGGCGCGGGAGTGCGCCGGTCGGCTGATCGACATCGAGATTCCTCCCCGGCGTTCCGCCAGGAAGAAGATTCGCCTGCCGCAGGGTGATGGTGGTGTTTGGCGCGACCGTCACATCGCCAACAGCGCTGCTCAGCACATAGGCGCCGAAGGCGTTGCCCGTGAAAAACGCAGAAGGCAATGCGATCTCGCCGGCCTTTCCGGCTGAGACCGCAGCTTGCGCGGCGCTCGTGCCGATATTGTTGACCCCCGGCGTGGTGTAGGCCGCAGCCGGAAGGCCGGATTGCGCGGCGATGCTGGCGAGACTCTGCGGCAAGAAATAAGAGGTGACAGGGCCGCCACCTGAGGAAATCTTGATCGCTGGCGCCCGCAGGCTGAATGTGCCTCCCCCGTCAAAGCCTGCCGCATAAACCGTGCCCCCCATGACCACATTCGCCCGGGAGCGGCCATCTGCCGGAATGATATAGGAGGGGTATTCCGGAGGGTCGCCGAACGGCTGCTCGCGGGCGCCGTAATAATAAATCGCCGTTCCCGGAAGCACCGTCGTGCCATCGGCGAGCACGATAGGCGCAGAGCCCACAGTTCCGGAAGACCTGAACCTGCTCAGTCTTTCTTGGCCGGGCGATAGCGTATAGGTTTGAAGCGAAAGGCTGCCGCCTTTGCCGGCCGGAAGCCCGCTCGATGCGATTTTGAGCCTGCCGTTTGAGTCGACATACCCCCCGCTTGAAACGTCAATGACGCTGCCTGGCGCGAGCACGATGCTCTGTGTGGCATCCTCGGCGGAAAGAAATATCTTTCCGGCAAGGCTCGTCCCATCGCTGAGCGTGCCGCTTGTGATCCGCGTGAAGGTGAGCCGGCTTGCGGCGGGCGTATTGATGGTGACCGAGCCGCCGTCGATGAAGGCTGACCCGAGAAGCGCGGTGCCGGATGCGCCTGTGTCGTTGATCCACAGGCCGCTCACATTCAGCATAGCGGTTGGGCCGATCACGAGATCGGCGATTGGGGGAGCCGATTGGTCGTTTTGCGTGCTGTAATTAATTCCCGTGAGCGTGATGCTGCCGCCCCGGGCGTTGATCGTCCCATGGATCTCGGTGACGCCGCCAAGCGTGACGCTGCCGCCCGGACGCACAGTGAGCGTTGCGTCCGCTGTCATGCTCAGCGTGTTTTGCAGTGCTCCTCTGGCGGTTCCAGTGATGCTAATCGACCCGAACCCCGCGGCCGAGAGGCTGTCGGTGAACACAGGAAATAGATTATCTGCAAGCGCAGGGGCCCATGTGGCAGCCGTCTCTAGGCTGAAGGTTGAAAGACCGAAAGGATCCGGGCCCGCATCCTTTCCCGGCTTGAGAACAATCTTGTAGGGTGCCGTGCCCTCCGTGAAAATAATGCTCAGCGCAGCGGCAGAAGGCAATTGATCGAGAGTGAGCTGCGCCGCTGTGCCTCCGCCCTGCGCCAAGGTGCGCTGGCGGACCCCAGTGACAATATCGCCTGAGATTGTCCCGCCTAAAATCGGGGTTGCGGCTTGGACGGTGACGGAGCCCGCGCTTGCTCCAGCGATATAGCCAGGCTCATAGCGGCCCTGGGTGCGGAGCACATCGACGAAGATATCCTTTATGCCCCATTGGGGGTGGTTGACGATGAATTGCCCCGCGACACCTGTGTAGGCGATCCTCGGATCGGCATTTCCTATGTCATAGATCCGCCCGTCTGCGCCAAGAAGCTGGGTAGTCTTGATCGTGCCCCCTTCATAGCTGACAAAGCCCCCCGAAATGTCAATGACGGAGCCCGCCTCCTGGATGAAGTTCTGCGGCGCAGAGGCGGAGAATGAGCCGCCCCTGGTCAGGAGCTCTTCGATCGTCTTGGGAATGAGGCCGATATAGCCATTGGCATCGAGGAGCGGTGAGCCCACCCATTTGATTCCATCGGCCCGGACGCCGCTCAGCCGGGCGTCGATTGTGACCATGGTGCCGATCAGATTCTTCGCAAGCGGCGAGTTCGCGAGCTCAGCGGCGGTGAGCAGAATGCGCACCTCGTTGATCGACATGGGCAGGGTGACGCCTTTAAGGCCGGAAAGGTCGATCGAGCTGCCAGACTCGAGGAGAACCGTGCCTGTGCCCTGAAGGCCGGCATTCATTGTCATCTTCGCCGCGGGAGCCTTGATCCGCGCCTCCGGCCGCATGTCGATATTGCCCTTTGCGGCGATATCGATTCGCGGCTGAAGCGTGCCAGCAAAATAATCCGCCGTCGCGGTCGCGCTGGGGATGGTTCCGCTCTTTGCGTCTGGAAGGATCGCGATGAGGCTGCCGGCGCCGAGGATGATGTCGCCGTCCGCTTCTGGCGAAGCATTTGATGTGTCGAGCGTGACGGAGCCTGGCCGGGTCACGCTGGTGGTGACGGCGATGCCGCCGAGCTGGTTGATGTGGTCGCCAACAAGAGTCACATTGCCGTTGTTTGCGGCAAGGATTCCATTGGCCAGATTGGTTACGATTCCGGCGCCGTTCAGGGACGGCGGATTGGTGTTTTGGGGATCGACCTGAGCCGCATTGATGTCAACAATGGTTGAGACCGAGAGCTTCCTTGCAGTTCCTGTCGTCGTCGGCGCAGGATAGGTCATCTGAACCCTGTTGGCCGCCGCGAGGATAGTCTGCCCGCCCGGGGTCGAGATGCCCCCGCCATTGGTGACAGATGTCCCGAGCAGCGCCACATAGCCGCCGTCGCCGGTTGCGCTCTCTGCCGTTGTGATCTGGGCGCCAGCCTGGACGGTGATCTTGCCGCCCGCGCCTTTAAGGCTTTGATCCCCGAGGCTGAAAAGAACCGCGCCCCGCGTCTTCTCGGCGTTGGTGGCGGAGAAAAGCCCGCCCTCCACGAAAGCCTTGTTGGCAGACTCTTCCTTTGGAGGAGCGGCGATCTTAACGCCATCGGAAAGAGTGATCTGTCTATAGGCGCTCTGATCGCGCTCGAAAACGCTCGCTGAGGCATTGGTGTCGATGTCGAGCGCTGAGGCAATCAATGAGCCGAGATTAATCTGGCTCGTGCCGCCAAAGATGATGCCATTGGGATTGATCAAAAGCACGGTGCCGTCAGCCTTGATCCTGCCCTGGATCTGGCTCGGCACGCCGGTGGCGTCGATGCGGTTCAGCGCCACCCAGCTCGCATGGCCCTGCTGATCAAAAATGAGCGTCGTGCTTGGGCCAATATTGAAATATTCCCAGGTCATCACCGCCTGGGGGGCAGTCTGATGGATCGTGACATTGGTCTGGCCGCCCTTCGTTGTCTGAGAGGGCAGGGTGGCGTTGAGCCATAGATAAGGATTTTCACCAGGCTTTGGGTGCGCGAGATCCTTCGGCACCCGCGGATCGACGACAAGGCCAGGAAGCTGGCCTTCGGTGCCTTTTCCCAGACCATTAAAGATATTGTTTGAGAGGGGAATCGCGGCCCGTGCGGCCGCCTGGGCATTCCACATGCCCCGGATGGCGCTTGCGGCAGCCTCCAGCGACCGCTGTGCCTGAGCCGCCGCAATCGAGCCCTGCTCTGCGCCGCCGTTGGCCGCCGCCGCCGCCGCTGCCGCCGCCGCCTGGGCCGGGTTCCACAGCCCGCGCGGCTCTGCCGCGGCGTCTGGCGCCGAGGCTGCCAGAAGCGCCGCCGCGCTGACGCCTGTCAGAAGGGCGATGAGCCGGGCACTCCGGGGGGAGCCCGCGTGCCGTGTGGAGGATCCCGATTGAGGCATCAGCCGGTTCTGAATTCCGGAGTGAAGGCAGGCAGCGGGTAAAACACTGCTCACCATATTTTGAACTAGATTTGTCACAGTTTGACGACAGTGCCGCCGCACTGGGATAGGGGCCTTCAAGAAAGGGGCCCTAAGGGGGGCTGGCTGCCGTGCGCTGCAGGCGGTCGAGGCCCAGCTGGGCAGGGGCGCATGCTGCGTCGATGCCAAGGGCGCGGCGGAAGGAAGCGGCGGCATCCGCCCGGCGGCCGAGAGCAAGCAGGACATCGCCCAATCCGCAGTGGGCCGGCGCGCGTTGGGGATTGAGCGCTAAGGCATGGCGGAAGCAGATTTCCGCTCCCTCCGGGTTGCCCCGGGCAAGTGTTGCACGGCCCAGCGATTCATAGAATTCTGGCGGCTGATGCTGATTGATCTTTACCGTCATTTCAAAATGCTGCATCGCAGCTTCATACCGGCCGAGCCGCTCGAGGGCCAGCGCATAAGCGGCATGGGCGGCGCTGTTCTCCGGCGCGATCCGGATCGCTTCTTGGTATTGCGCGAGAGCCTCATCGTCCCTTCCGCAAGATAGAAGCGCATCACCGAGGGCGGCGCGGGCTTCGGCGAGCGAGGGGGCGAGCGCAACGGCGCCCTCAATCAGCTCCACAGCGCGGCGCGGATCGCCCAAGCGGATCTCCAGCGCGCCAAGGTTGCAGAGCGTGTTCACATGGCGGGGATCCATGGAAAGAACGCGCTCGAAGAGTTTTTTTGAGCGCGGCAGGTCATTCTCGCGGTGATGACGCATGGCCTCCGCAAAGAGCGCATCGCACAAGACCGGGCTCGCCTTCTGCACAGGCGCAGAGGGGCGGGTGCTTGCATCTCCGTCCGCAGGAGAAAAGGCGGCGCCCGCCAAAGACCAGAGTTCAGCCTGCACCCGGGCCACAAGCTCGTTCCAATCGCCAAAGGCGCGCTGGCGGAACAGGCGCGCCTGGGGATACCAAGGCGTTTCCTCGCGCTCGCCAAGCCATTGCCAGGCGGGCCGGTTGCTAAGCAGGATCCAGACGGGCTTGCCGAGCGCGCCCGCAAGATGAGCCATCGCGCCGCCCGTGCAAATGACAAGATCGAGGTTCGCAATAATCGCAGCCAAATCGTCAAAGGAGCGAGAAGCTCCAAGCGCTGCGGGTTCAAGGATGCAGCTGGCGAGTGCCTTCGAGTGATCTTCCTCCTCATCTCCGCCCAGCCCGGCCTGCAAGCTGATGAAACGCGCGTTCGGGCAAGCGAGCAGAGGGCGCAGGGCGGCGAGAGGCAAGGGGCAAGACCCGCCGGGCACGGAGGCCGGATTGCCTTCCCAGGAAAGCCCGATGGAGAGGCCAGGATGATCGCCAAGACGCCCGCGCCAGGTTTTGGCCCCACTCTGGCTTGCGGCCAGATAGGGCACGGGAGCAGGGACCGTTTCAGGCCGAGTGCCGAAAATGCGGGGCAGCGATAAAAGCGGCGCCCTGAAATCAGCCTGCGGCAGCTCATCCTCAGGGACGCTAACCGCGTCAGCGCCTTCAAGCGAGCGCAAAAGGCCGGAAAGCCGCGCGGGCGCACGAAGAACCACGCGGGCGCCAAGCGCCTTGACCATAGGCACATAGCGGGCAAATTGCAGCGTATCCTCATCACTATGCCCGCATTGGATGAGGACCGTTCTATTGCCCAAATCCTCGCCTTGCCAGCGCGGCGCGGCCGCTGAGGAGGCTTTCACGTCGCCTGCACTTTCCGCAGCGCGCCATTCATATTCATCCCAGGCGGCCTGCCAGTCCCCGCTCGCAAAGAGGCTGAAAGCAAGCGCCATGTGAAGATCTGCGCTCTCTGGCTGATGGGCGAGGGCCTGGCGGAGCACGCCATTCGCTTGCTCGAATTCGCCACAGCCGCTCAGAAGCAAGCCGAGTTCGGCCGCCGCTTCCGCATAGCCCGGCGCAAGGGCGCAGGAGTCGCGGCAGCTTTCGATGGCAAGATCGGTTTGGCCAAGCGCCGAAAGCGCCTTCGCCAGCCCAAAATGCCAGACAGCAATGCTTGAATCGAGGGAGAGCGCCGCCGCAAAAGCCGCGGCAGCTTCAGGATGCCGTTGCGTTTCAAGCAGCAGGACACCGAGATTGGCATGCGCCTCGGCATCCGCCGGATTGGCGTTGATTGCGGCGGTCAGAAATTGCCGCGCACGCTCCTTCTGCCCAAGATGGAGGGCGGAAAGGCCGCGCAGATGAAGCACGAAGGGCCTGCCAGGGACATCCTCAGGGAGCGCCGCGAGCAGCACTTCGGTTCCATCGTAGCGGCCTTCCTTGAATAGGGCGAGCGCGCGGTCCAGGATGGTCCGCACGAACTCCGGCAGTTCCCCAGCTGCTTGCTGCATCACCCATGGACCCTCCGTAATGCTTTGCCAGGCAGAGGTTTCTGCGGCAGCCCGGCGCTATTCCGCCATCCGCTTGCGGCGTCCCTCGCACCAGCCTGCCCAAAGCCGCATGAGCTCTTGGGACAGGTTTTGCGCGAAGCGGGGCGCATCACAGAGCGGCGAAGCCGCGACACGCTCCCGCAGGCCCTGCCGCAGCAAGGCAAGCTCCTCCCGTTTCTGGCTCCAGGCCACTGCCGCGGCAACGTAATCATCGATGGAATGGGTGCAGAATTCTCCAAGCCCAGCAGCCGTGAGATGAGTTGCGGAATGGCGGCCAGCAAAAGTGTCTCCAACATAGGTCACCGTTGGCACACCCATCCACATCGCCTCAAGCGTTGTGACGCCTCCTGAATAAGGGAATGGGTCAAGCGCGAGGTCGACCTGTCCATAGGCAAGCAGCAGCTTCGCCTGCTCGGTCTCTCCCACAAGGTCGATGCGGTCCCGCGGCACGCCGCCCCGCCCGAGGACGCCGAAGAGGGATTCTTGCGTTGCAGTCTCATCCAGCCCGCCATAGACCATGAGAATGCGCGAATCCGGCACCTGCTCCAGGATGCGCGCCCATGCTTTTCCAACCTCTTCGTTGAGCTTGGCTGGCCGGTTGAAGCATCCGAATGTGAAGCGTTTTTGAGCTAAGCACGGAAGGGGGCCGGCAGGCGGAGGATCGGCTGGCGGATGATAGCAGACGTAGCAGTCGGGCAGCCGCACCACCGGCTCAACATAAAAGGCGTCGTCCCCGGGCGGGATCTCGACCGGATCGGCTATGATCCCGTCATAGGTGTCAAGGCCCACCGTTCCGACATATCCGGCCCAGCCGATCTGAACCGGCGCCGCCCGCCGGGCAAAGATTGAAAGCCTATTGCCGGCCGTATGCCCTGACAGGTCGAAGAGAATATCGACGCCATCCTCGGCGATTTGCGCGGTGACGGCGGCATCGTCCATGTCCGTGATGTCGCGCCACGCGCGGGCAATTGCCTTGTATCGGCCGCTGAAGTCATCATCTTCGCGTTTGCGGTCGGTCTTGTAGCAGAAAATCTCATAGCCAAGCGTTGCCAATTGCTCAAAGGCGCGCAGCGTCAGGAAGGCGACCGCATGCCGGTGCATGTCGGCTGAGACGAGGCCGAGACGCGGCCGTCTGCTGGGATCGGGGGCGTTTGGGAAGCCGAAGCGGTCTGCCGCGGCGCCCGGCCGGTAAAGGGCCGCCCACCTCTTGTGCTCGGTGAGAAGCTCCGCCTTGGTGACGCCAGGTTTGTGCTGCAGCGCGAAAAGCAACGTTCCAGCGATGGCAGCATTTTTCGGATCGAGCTCGCGCGCATGCCGGTAAGCGGCCACGGCCTCCTCGATGCGGCCTTGGCCAAGGAGCCCGAAGCCAAGACCGACATGATGCTCGGCTTGCAAAGGATCGAGCTCGATCGCCCGCCGGATATAGCCAAGTCCAAGCTCATAATGCCGGTGGTTGATCAAAAACTGGCCGTAGACATATTGCGGCAGGGCGATGTCAGGCGCAACCTTTGCGGCCATTTCGAAGAGTCTTGCGGCCTGTTCATCGCGCGCCTGAGCCCCGAAGTTCACCCCAAGCTCGATGATCGCCTTATAGTTCTTGCTGTCGAGCGCTGCGGCGGCATGAAGGTCATCCACGCTGCGTTCGAACTGGCCGTCCATTGCAAAGGCGAGGCCGCGGGTGCGGTAAGCGTCCGCATAAGCGCCGTCGAGACGAATGGCGTTGCTCAGCGCCTCGATAGCCTCCGCGCGCCGGTTCTCGGTCAGAAGGGCAAGCCCCAGGCTGTATTGCGCGAGCGGCATAGCCGGCCGCAGTCGCAGCCCATCTTGAAGATAAGGAATTCCCTCCCGCCGCCGCCCCGTCCGGGCGAGGCAAGTCCCGATTTCAGCAAGAGCTGGCGCATGATCAGGGACAACGCGCAGCTCTGCCTTAAACGCAGCGATGGCTTCGTCAAACCGGTCAAACCGGCAGAGAGCAACACCCTTGCAGTAGTTAAATCCAGGCTCCTCCGGGGCAAGCCGCGCCGCTTCCCGGAAAGCCTGCAAAGCCTGCTTCCAGCGGCTGGCTTTCGCCTCCTCAACGCCCCGGGCATGCAGTTTCCGAGCCCGCCTCACATGCGCTGGCGGGCGGCTCTCTAGCATTGCGCTGCCTAAAACCCGTTGTGCCGGCGAGACGCCGGGGCTGCTGCGCATGGGGATTTCACCATCCGGAGACGCTTTTCCACGGCCTGATAAAGTAAGGAGTGTGGCTGTGCCAAGATATTTTTTTGGCCAAAATGGGAAAATAATCTTCGCAACTCTCTGGCTCGAGTTGTCTTAAGAGATGTAAGACAAGCAAATCAGGCAGCGGCATAGAGAGAGCGCAGACGGTCCTGGGATTAAGACCCGGGACATCTGCGCGTGTCCAGGCTTCTACATAGCCGAAGACAAAATATTCTATGTTAACTGAACATAGTCCCACACAAATACGACAGTTGGATGACAGCCGCCCGGATTTGCGCCTACAGGAGTATGAAATGAAAGAGCGCTTCTCAAACAATCGCCTGCTCGAGACCGCGTCAGCGCTGGCCCTCTCGGCTGTGGCAACCCTGGGCACATCAGCGGTGCAACCCGCCGCGGCAGCCCCCCAAGGCATCTATGGCGGCGGCAGTTCGCTGGTGTCGCTGACCATGCGGCAAATTTTCGATTGCTACACCGGGAGGAAGCTGCCGAAAGACGGCTATGTCTTCTCGACAGATTTTCCTAAATACCGCCGGCTGCCAGCCAGCTGCACCATCGGCGCGCAGCCGTCGGTGACGGGGCTTTACGCTGGCGTCGGCAGCGGCGCCGGGCTGCGCGGTTTCACCGGCAACGACCCGCGCCTTTTGATCCAGAGCGGCCTTCCCACGGCGCCCGCCCCGCTTCCCGCTGCAGACCCGGTCTATCTCAACGGCACCAATAAGGCTCCTTTTGGCATCTATCCTTATCCTGAGCTCGATTTCGGGGCGAGCGATGCGCCGCTCTCCAGCGTCGGGGCCAGCAGCCTGACGACAGTGTCTTTCAGCGGCTTCACGCCATCGACGAATTGGAACACGCTGCCGCCTACAATCACGACGGTCAGCGCCTCGGGCTTTTCGACGGTGACTTACAGCACTGCGAAGTTTGGGCAGCCCGTCCAGATCCCGGCCGTTGAGGCTCCGGTCGCCATCGCCATCAACGTCGCCGCCACCACCGCCGCCAACTGGACGATCCGCTCCGCTCTGTCGCCGAATACGCAACCCGGCGGGGCGATCCAGTTATCGGCGGCGCAGATCTGCGCGATCTTCTCGGGCCAAGTCCGGGACTGGCATTCGAGCGCCCCGATCGCCGCGCTCGTCACGTCCGGGGGCGTGGCGACCGTGACGAGCCAGCGCTTTGACGCCGACAACACCAATGCCTCGGTCCACACGCCCCTGCCTTACACGGATGCGGCCTTGCCGATCCGGGTCGTCTACCGCTCCGACGGCAGCGGCACGACCTTCATCATGACCAATTATCTGGCCACGGTCTGCCCCCTGCTCGACAATGGCACCAACAACTATAGGAAAATCTTCACCGGAGAGAACAGAACGCCGGGCGCCACGGCGAACTTGCCAAGCACATCCTTCTCCACCCTGGTGGACAATATCAAGACCGTTACGGGCAAGGACGTCACCAAAGGCCCCGGCCGGTGGATCGGCGCTTCGGGCAATCTGCTCGTTGCTGCAAACATTGGTAACAAGAGTCCGGGTTCGGGCCGGATCGGCTATGTCAGCGGTGATTTCGCCCAGCCCTATTATGGGGCAGGCTTCGCGCCGCTCTCGGCGAGCGTCCAGAATGAGAATCTGCGGGCGAATGGGGTTAACCATCCGGGCGATAAAGGCACTTTCCCGGTTGCCAAGAACTTCATCCCGCCGACGCCAGACACAACAAACAATGCCTGGAAGCGCCTGAAGGCTCCGCCGGTGACAGCTACCTACAACGACTGGAACGTTTACAATCAGACCTTCACCAGCGGGTCGAGCGGAGGCATTCCGCTGACAGGCAAGCGCGTTCTCCCGCTTGTTCCAGACGCCGACGCCTACCCGATCTCTGGCACAGCGTTCCTTGAGCTCTATAGCTGCTATGCCGATCCCAAAGGCACGCGCGTGCCAGCGATCAAGAATTTCCTGTCCTGGCTGATCGGCGGAGGAAATCCAGCCTTGCCGGCAGGAAAACCGTCAACCTCGACGGATGTTTCTCCCAAATACGATCCCAATGTGAACGCTGTCCTTGCGAACAATGGGTTCCATGCGCTCCCGCCAGCATTCTCTGCGGCGCTTCTGTCGCGCTATGTGAAGCCGAGCACCGCCGGCGGCAGCAAGCAATCCATTGCGGCCTTCAAGACTTCTGGACCGCAAGTGGATGGCTGCACTGGCGTGACGGGCGGCGGCGCCAATTAGGAAACAGCGCAAGCGGATAAAGCCGCGCAGCAGCTTTTCTTCTTCATGATAGTAGAGCCGGAGGTTTCGATCGAAACCTCCGGCTTTCTTTTGGCCCGGCTTCCTGCTGCCCAGATTTGCGCAGCCCCCCGGCGTTCCGCCATAGCGCGCCGCTATCAAGACGGTAGCCACACGATATTTCATTTTTCATTGCTCCTGTCCGAATTTGCCTCTGGCCAAGGCCCCCGGGCGGGCCGGCGTAAAAGGAGGAAGGGATATGCTGGAGCAAAGACTGACCGTTCTTGCGGCGGCTCTCGGTGCCGCGCTGCTTGGGCCGGCCGCAGAGGCTGGGCAATGCCCGGCGGGGGAAATCCGCGCAGACGCGACAAAGCCCGTTGCGATACCCGCCAAGGGCGTGACCGATACCGTTCTTTCTTCGATTGATCTTTCCAAGGAGCCCGCAACGATCGATGGGCGGGCGCTGCGCCTGCGCAAGCTCGTCATTCAGCCTGGCGGCGTGGTTCCTTGGCACAGCCATGCGGACCGCCCGGCCATCATTTATATCGTCGAAGGCACAATCACCGAATATGCCAGCAATTGCGCGGTTCCAATTGTGCACAAGACAGGAGAAGTCGCGCGCGAAACAAGCGCGACGTCGCATTGGTGGAAGAACACCAGCCGCTCGCGCGTGGTGCTTCTCTCGGCAGATGTTCAGCATGACGCGCAAGACCACAATATGTGAGCCTGTTAGGCGCTAAGATTTCTTTTGTCACAAGCCACAGGAGGCATTCATGCGAGAAACGGAGGGCTCGGCGGCCCTCAAGACCGGCAGCACGCGGGAGGATCAAGCCCGCCAGAGTTTTACGCGAATCTTTCTGACCGGTGTCATCGCTTTTCTCACGCTCGTTGATCTCTTTGCAGCGCAGGCCATTCTGCCTATCCTGACCCAGGCCTATGGAGTCACGCCTTCGGCAATGGGGCTAGCGGTCAACGCCAGCACGCTTGGTATGGCGTTGGCCAGCATCGCGGCAGCATTCTACAGCCAAAAGGCTGATCGCCGCCGCGGCATCGTCTTATGCCTTTCGCTGCTTGCCATTCCGACCTCGCTGCTGGCTTTTGCTCCGGGTCTTATAGCCTTCACCCTGCTCCGCATCATGCAGGGTGTCTTTATGGCATTGGCCTTCACACTCACCCTTGCCTATCTAGGCGAGCAATGCAGCGGGCGGGAGGCAGCCGGAGCTTTCGCCGCTTATGTTACAGGAAATGTGGCCTCGAACCTCTTTGGCAGGCTGATGTCGGCAGCGCTTACCGCTCATTTCGGGCTTGTCAGCAATTTCCTTGTTTTGCAGGACTCAATCTTGCCGGAGCCGTCATTGCATCCCTGGTGATTGGCCGGGTGCCGCCAGAGCCGCATGCGCTTCAGCGAAAACTGCCGGCGTTGAAATTGCTTTCGGCTCACCTCAGCCATGGCGGCCTGCGCGCGGCTTGCGCGATCGGATTTTGCATTCTCTTCGCCTTCATCGGGACATTCACCTTTGTTAATTTTGTGCTCGTCAGGCCGCCGGTGTCCTTAGGAATGATGGCAGTGGGATTGGTCTATTTTGTTTTTGCGCCATCGATTCTGACAACGCCCTTGGCGGGCCGGGTGGCAGCCCGGGCCGGGACGAGGCCCGCGATGTGGAGTGCTCTTGGGCTTGCGGCTGCAGGCTTGCCGCTGATGCTGGCTCCGAGGCTCGAATTTGTCATCGCCGGAATGATCTTTGCAGGCGCTGGGACATTTTCTGCTCAGGCCATTGCAACCGGTTTCGTTGGCCGGGCAGTCATGGCAGACCGCGCGGCCGCAAGCGGGCTTTATCTCGCCTCCTACTTCAGCGGAGGTCTCGCAGGCACTGCGGTGCTGGGCTTTGTTTTCGAGCGTTTCGGATGGGCTGCTTGCCTGGCCGGGATTGGCTTTGCGCTTGGAGCAGCGGCATTGTTGACTCCGCGGCTTTCGCTCGCGTCAAGCTCGCCGCGCTGACCGCGGCTCTCGCTTGAACCCCCATAGCCATGCTCTTTTCACGCTTGCCGTCACCGATTTGGAGACCGGGCGCCGCCGGGAGGCGCTCGATTGAGATGTCATGGCATGGAGGCGGCGGCCGGCCGGCATTCGTGCAGATAGAGCCCTTCGAGCGGGTCGGCCTCGGCCTCCCAGGGCGCTTCGCTGATTACGCGGCGCGCATCGTGATAGCCCGCCGCCCAGCGGCAGCGGATGCCTTTGCGGCTGAAGTCGATATCCTTGGTGTGATCCTCGCCTTCGATGGGTGGGGCAAGAAGCCTTACGACATGCATGCGGGTCAGGCATCCATAGCTTGCCATCTCGCGGACGAGTTTGTCGCTGCGCTCGCTTTCCGGCAGGCGCATGGCGAGCTCTGCAATAATGTGGCGCAGCCGGTGAATCTGCTTCTGGCGGCGGATGTGGCTGACAGCCCGGCTCGCATATTGAACATCTTTATGGCGGTTGAGAACGGCCCGGACTGATTTGGGCTCAGGCCCGCCCGGGTTCCACATATGGACAGCAAAGACTAGCGAGTTGCGGCGTGGCTTATCGTCGAAAACCGCCTCCACAGGGGTGTTCGAGACAACGCCGCCGTCCCAGTAAAGCTCGCCGCCGATGCGCACGGCGGGAAAGGCCGGGGGCAGGGCGCCCGATGCCAGGACATGACGCACCGAGAGCTCTATGTCGCGGCTGTCGAAATAGTGCATTTCACCGGTTTCGATATTGGCTGCGCCGACCGTGAGCCGTGTGGGGCCGCCATTAATGGCAGAAAAATCGGTAAGGGCGAGCAGCGTCTCTTCAAGAGGGCGCGTCGAATAATAACCCGCCGCGCCGGCTGGGAGCGGAACGTCGGGCCCGAGAAAGGCCAGCGGATTGGGAGTGAAGAATCCCGGAATCCCGCATGTCAATGTCATCCAGTTCGATAAAGCGCGGCCAATTCCGGGGAGGCTGCCCAAGATGTCGAGCGCCGGGCTGTTGCAAGCCTGGCTCCAAAACTCTTCGAGCTTCGCAATTCTATCCTCCGGCTTGTTGCCAGCGATCAGACTGGCATTAATCGCGCCAATCGAGGTGCCAATGACCCAGTCCGGATCGATTCCCGCCTCATGCAGCGCTTGATAAACGCCCGCCTGATAGGCGCCGAGCGCTCCGCCGCCCTGCAGCACAAGAACGGTCTGGCCATACCGGGCGATCCGCTCGGTCAGGGCGCTATTTTTTGATGCGGGGATTGCCCGGCGGCTGCCATTGGCGGTTGTTTCTACCATTGTGAGGCCTCTTGGCGCTCGTTTGCATTTTGGCCGTTTCGCAGCGCAACCGGGGAGGCGTGCCTATTTTGCGGCAATGCTCTCTGTGATCGAAGCGATGACCCCGGATGCCATTTTGAAGGCCGCATTGCGGTCCTTGATATGATGGCGCCGCGCGATCCAGGAGAAATCGGAATAGGACGCCCAGACCTGCCCTTTGGCATCCTCAGTCACTAAGAGGCGCACAGGCCAGTCGAGCCAAGCCTCGGGGCTTGAGGTCAAAAACTGGATTCCGAGGGGAGGATTTCCGAAGATCAGCAGCGTCGAGGGCCGTAGCTTGATGCCTGCCCGGGCGGCAAGCTGCGCCTGATCGATGGCGGCAAAGAACATGATGCCCTTCTCTGCAATATCTTTCTTGAGGCGGCTGATTGTGTCCTCAAACCCGAACTTGCTTTTGACTTTCACGACGCCATTGCTTGCGGGCAGGGAAATGAGAGTTGCGCCGGCGGCGCCGTGCGGGCCGGCCGCAGCAGCGGCCGAGATGGCGCAAGCAGCAAGAGCGAGGCGCTTCAGCATTGAGGCTCCTATCACGGATGTCACGCGGCAGCGCATGACGTTCGCTGGGAAGCATGGGGCAAGGGCCGCGGCAATTGAAATACTGGATGGCTTCCGAGTCGATAGCGCTTTGCTATGGCGCGGCTTGCGCGGGACTGGGCTTTGCCCTCAGGCAGCTGCGCTTCCTTCAAAAGGGCGCTGGCTGAAAGAGTCAGCCCAGTCTCCCGCCCGGAGCAGCTTCATAAAGGTGCTCGCTGCGGCAGACCTCTGCCGCCCGGCAACCGCATAGAGATAGATAGTCCGGCTAAGATCGAGCCCATTGACAGGCACGCTCGTCAAATAGCCTGGCCATGCCGCGCTTTCCGGCATGAGGCCGATGCCGAGATTGGCCTCGAGCAGCACAAGATAGTCCTGCTCGGACACCAGCTTGTGCACGGCCTTGGGCTGCACGCGCTGAGATTGAAGAAACTTGAAAAAATCCTCCGTCGTTTCGCAATAGGTCCGCACCATGAGGCGCTCCGCGGCGAAGTCCCCGGGCTCGATTCCGTTGCTTCCTGCAAATTTATGTCTCTTGCTCACGGCGACATGAAAGCGCTCTGTGAAGAGGGGCCAGGATTCGAGCCGCTCCCATGAGTCGCCCAAAGGCCCGGCAAGTGCGAGATCGGCGTCACCCATCTTGAGGTGGCTCGCTATGTCTCCCCGGCTTCCGCGCAGCAGGCGCAATTCGAGGCCCTCGAAAGCGCGATTGAGCTCGCCCAGGTGGGAGACGATGAGCGAAAGGCTGAGAGAGCGCGATATCGCAAGCGACAAGGGGGCGACAGCGCCTTTCTTTAGCGAGGCAGCAAGGCTTTTTGCGGCCATGGCGCTGTCGTAGCACTGCTGGAGGAAAGGCGTCATGCGCCGCCCGAAATCGGTCAAATGCGTGAGATTGCGCTCCCGCCGGAAAAGATCCTGGCCGAGCTCCTCTTCCAATTGCTTGATGGCGCGGGTCAGCGATGGCTGAGCGACGTTGCATTCCTCTGCAGCCCGCGTGAAATTGAGAAGGCGCGCGGCGGCGAGAAAGTAACGGACCTGGTGCATCTCCATGGAAACTTCGCCCCGTGCCCTTCGCTTGGCCTTTTGCCGCGCTGCCTGCGGCCGCCATAGCCTATCGCTATCGAACAAGACCGCAATCGCTATTTCAGCGGCGCGCCCTGCAGGCTCAATATTTTTGCGATAGTCTTGGAAACTTCGATATCATGGCTTTCCCGGCACAGACGCAACGGCGGCCGCCTGAAGATGTCGCATGAAAGAGCTCACGCTTTCCGAGATTCTCGCTGGCGCCTTTGAGCGGGCGCGCGATCTCGACGCCCCCTTGAGCACGCGGCTCGAATCTTTTGCCAGCGCGGTGCGCGCTGCAAGCCCGCCTTTTGCGGAGGCTGTCGACCGGCTTATTGGCAGGCTCAATCTCAGCGGGGCGGGCGGCGCAGCTCCCGCGGCGGGCGACCGGATGCCGCCTTTTATGCTTCCAGACGATCAGGGGCATCTCATATCCCTCGAGGATTTGCTTGCCAAAGGCCCCGTTGCTCTTTCCTTCCACAGGGGTCACTGGTGCCCCTATTGCCGGATCAACACGGCTGCCCTCGCTGAGGCGCAATGCGCAATAGAACCTATGGGCGGGCAGATTGTGGCCATCACACCCGATCTGCAGCGTTTTGCGGCAGCATTGAAGTCAGATGCCTCAGCAAAGCCATTCCCTGTTCTGACGGATGTCGATAATGGCTATGCGCTTTCGCTCAATCTTGCCGTCTATGTCGGCGCAGAGATGCAGGAATTCATGAAAAACGCGGGCTGGGACATTGCGCCCTTCCAAGGGAACGATGCATGGATCTTGCCCATCCCTGCGACTTTCATCGTCGGCAGGGATTCGATCATCAGGGCCCGCTTCGTCGATCCGGATTACCGCAAACGCATGGCGATTGACGTCATTATCGATTCGCTCAAGGCATGCCGGGAATGAGAAGGGCTTTGGCGCTTTATCCTTCATGCGAACCCGGCCGTGAAGCAAAGGCTCGGCCTGCTTCTGTCCCCGCAAAAGGATGCCCGGATGGAGGCTTTCCTCCCGCCAGACAGAAATGGCGCTTTCGCGGGTTTGAAGGAAAGAAGGAGCGGAAAATGAAAGTCGTCTCACCGGCCGTTCATGGAATACTCGATTATGTTACGGTTCTCGTCTTCCTCCTGGCGCCGGCAGCGGTTGGGCTCAGCGGCTTCGCTGGAGCGCTTTCCTATGCGCTTGCCGCAATTCATCTTGCAATGACGCTTGTCACGGGTTTTCCGCTTGGCGCGCTCCGTCTCCTTCCTTTTGCGATCCATGGATGGGTGGAGCGTATCGTTGGGCCTGTCCTGATCGTGCTCGCCCTTGCCGCAGGCTTTGACAGCGCGGCGCGCGCTTTCTACGCCGTGATGGGCCTTGTGATCCTTCTTGTGGGGGCGCTGACCGATTACGCGCGTTGCGCATAGCTTAAAAAAACCCGCGCCCGGTTTCCGTGCGCTGCATCATCAGTCTATCGCATGCGGTGGAGCTGCATGAAACTCCAGCGCCTTTATTCTTATATATGAAGAAATGGAGGACAGCGGGATCATTCATGAAAAGCACGGTTCCAGCCATGCAAACGGTGTTTAAGATCCTTATCGTAACAGGACTCATCTTCGCAGCCATCTCAATGCGGATGATCGCGGCTTGGGCGGTTTGGCGCATGCCGAAGAACTGGCGGCGCACATAAAATTGACCAGACTTGCCATCTGGCGCCGTAACCATAGAGGCTGCCAAGGAGAATATGATGCGTGCCGGCACGAGCCGCTCTTTTCGCGCAACCGTCAGAAGGGGTCTGTATCAAACAATGTCAGCCCGGTTTTCCGCATTCATCATAGGCCGCTTGCGTAGCGTTACTGCTCTTCTTTTTCTGGCAGGGTCCGCCTTTGCGCTCTCCCTTTCGCACGCGGGCCGCGCGGCGGCTGGGCTTGCCACTCCGGTTGATCCGCCGCGGGTTGAAATTCCCGCCTCGAACGAGACCGGGAAAGCAGTTTTTGCTGGCGGCTGCTTCTGGGGCGTTCAGGCTGTGTTTCAGCATACGAGAGGCGTGACTCGCGCCGTTTCGGGCTATGCTGGCGGAACATTGCCCGCCCCCACCTATGAGCAGGTCAGCTCAGGCGCCACGGGGCATGCCGAATCGGTCGAGGTTACCTATGACCCGAAGCAAATTTCCTTCGGCCGCCTGATGCAAATTTATTTCTCGGTGGCGCATGACCCGACGGAGCTCGACCGGCAGGGGCCTGACCATGGCACGCAATACCGCTCGGAGATTTTTGCGCTGAATTCCGCCCAGCAGCAGGCCGCCGAGGCATATATCGCTGAGCTGGGAAAGGCACGTGTCTTTGCCAGGCCAATCGTCACAAAGGTGGAGCCGCTCAAGGCCTTCTATCCCGCCGAAGCCTATCACCAGGATTATGCAACGCTCCATCCTGAGAGCCTTTACATTGCTGTCTATGACAAGCCCAAGATTGAGGATTTGAAAAGGCTCTACCCAGACCTTTACCGGGCACAGCCCGTGCTCACGGGCGCCCAGGGCCATTGAGGAGGACGCCATGCACAGGCGGGAGATGATGATGATCTTTGCAGCTGCTGCGGGCGGAGGCGCGCTTTTCGCCTGGCTCCGCGCCGGGGCTGAGACCTTCGAGGTGACCAAGACCGACGAGGAGTGGCGCAAGCTCCTGACGCATGGCCAGTATAGAGTCCTGCGCGAGGAGGGCACCGAGCCTCCAGGCAGCAGCCCGCTCTTGTCAGAGCACCGCAAGGGAACCTTCGCTTGCGCGGGCTGCGGCCTGCCGCTCTTCCGGTCAGAGACGAAATTCGACAGCGGCACAGGCTGGCCGAGCTTTTACGCTCCAATCGAAGGCGCAACCGGAACGAGAACAGATTGGAGCTACGGCATGCGGCGCACCGAGGTGCATTGCCGCCGCTGCGGGGGGCATCTCGGCCACGTCTTTAACGATGGGCCGCAACCCACGGGCCTGCGCTATTGTATGAATGGCATCGCCCTGAAATTCATCGCCGATGAGAGCTGATGAGCGAGCTTCTGACCGCCCCGCTGAAACAGCCCGCGCAGCGCCCTAAGCGGCTCCTGATCTACCGCCACACGAGGCTTACCCGCCTCACCCATTGGGTCAATGCTCTCTGCATCGCGGTGCTTCTCATGAGCGGCCTGCAGATCTTTAATGCCCATCCGGCGCTTTACTGGGGCGAGGCTGGCGCTGATCCCAGCGAAGCATTCCTTGAGCTGGGCGCGGAGGAATCAAAGAATGGCGCCGAGTCAGGCTTCACCCGCTTGGGGTCTCTGACCTTCGACACGACGGGGGTTCTGGGCTTATCGGAAAATGCGGCTGGCGAGCCTTCTGCGCGCGGGTTTCCGGCATGGCTCACCCTTCCAAGCTGGCGCGATCTCGCCTTGGGCCGCCGGTGGCATTTCTTTTTCGCCTGGCTCTTTGCGGCAAATCTGTTGATTTATCTCTCAGCGGCTTTAGTGAGCGGGCATCTGCGGCGGGATCTTCTTCCCGGCCTGCAAGAGCTGAGGCCGCGCGCGCTTGCGCGCGATCTTGCCGGTCATCTGCGGTGGAGCTTTCCGCAAGGCGAGGCGGCCCGGCGCTACAATCCGCTTCAGAAGCTGACATATCTCGCCGTGATCCTGGTCCTGCTGCCGCTGATGATCTTGACCGGCCTGGCCATGTCGCCAGGAATGGATGCGGCTCTCCCCTGGCTCACCGAGATATTTGGGGGGCGGCAGTCGGCGCGGTCGATCCATTTCATTTCGGCAGGGCTGATTGCCGCATTTGTCTTTGTGCATCTCTTGATGGTGCTGCTTGCCGGGCCGCGCAACATGCTTCGCTCCATGATCACCGGGCGGTTTGCCATCCGTATCGAGAACCCGCATGGCCAGGTTTGAACTTTCCCGGCGCCGCTTCCTCACGCTCAGCGCGGCCGCCCTCGGCGCCACGGCGCTCTCCGGCTGCGACCGCCTCTCCGAGGCGCCGGGCTTTCAGGACTTTCTCTCCTCTGCCGAATGGCTGACCTACCGGGCTCAGCGCCTGCTCGGCTCCGGCGCTCCGCTTGCCCGCGAATTTAGCGCTGCGGATATCTCGCGGGACTTCAGGGTCAATGGCACAAGGATGCCGGAGAGCGATGAATATGCGGCCCTGCGGGAGAACAATTTCGCAGACTGGCGGCTCAGAGTTGACGGGCTTGTCGCACACCCGCGCGAATTGACGCTTCTTGATTTGAAGAATCTGCCGCAACGCACGCAGATCACCCGCCATGACTGCGTGGAGGGCTGGAGCGCCATCGGCAAATGGCAAGGCGTGCCGCTTTCCGCCGTGCTCGCGCGGGCAGTGCTCTTGCCTGCCGCCCGCTTCATCGTCTTTCATTGCGCGGATACGCTGGAGCAGACGCTTGACGGCACTGGCCAGTATTACGAGAGCATTGATCTTATCGACGCCTTCCATCCCCAGACCATTCTCGCCCATGCGCTCAATGACGCGCCGCTGACTGTTGGCCATGGCGCGCCGCTGCGGCTCAGGGTCGAGCGGCAGCTCGGCTATAAGCAGGCAAAATATATCATGCGGATCGAAGCCGTGGACCGGCTCGATGGATTTGGCCGCGGGAAGGGCGGCTTTTGGGAAGACCGCGGCTATGAATGGTATGCGGGAATATGAAAGGAATGCGGTGTGCAGGCGGTTGACGAGTTGAAAAGGCTGAGCGCTGTCTCGTTCTAGATCGGAGGCGGGTTCTTTGCGGTTTTCATGTTCTTCCGTCCCGCGAATGACGCGGCTGGCGCGCGCGAGCCAGTCTGGGTTCCCGATCATTTGGTTTGGCTCTTGGCCTATATTTTGTTTTGGCAGGCTTGTCAGGGCTTTTCGTGAGTCTCTCGGGGCAAGGCAGCCGCGCGGGCAAAAATGCTGTTGCCCTGCTGTTTAGTTGCCCTGCTGTTTACCGGCATCGTGCTGTCGGTTCCCATCGCCTCTTATGACAGCTTCATCACGCCCTGCCTTGCGCTGCGTTCCCCGGCCATGACCAAGGACATAGAGGAAAGTTCGCTGGAAACACCGGCTCTCGCATTCCGCATCTTTTTTGTCCTGCACCTTCTGCTTTTTTCCTTGTTCTCGATCGTGCTTGGGATTTTCTCCCTCAAGACTTCTTTGATCCCGCGTCTTGCGGGCATTTTTATCGCGCTGGGCGCCCCCATCTTCTGGCTGGGCGCTCTGGTGTTTAGCGGAAACGCAGCTTCTGGAAACGCGGTTCCAGCCTTGGGTGCGATGCTCTATGGCCTCGGCTTCATGCGGCTCGGGTGGGCGCTCAGCAAGGAGAAACGCATGGCTGCGGCCGCATGAGACGGGCGTGGCCTGCCGCGAGGGAACTTTTTTCGCTACGGCGCATCTAACCCTATCATGCTGGAAAGACTCTTGAGATCAGCCGCGGGAAGGCGCCGCTCCGCCGGGCCCGATGATGCCTGTCTGGTGGAGCGGGCGCTTGCAGGGGATGGCACGGCTTTCCAGGCCATCATGCAGCGCTACAACCAGCGGCTTTACCGGCTTGCCCGCAGCATCCTGAAAGACGACAGCGAGGCAGAAGATGCTGTCCAGGACGCCTATATCAACGCCTTCAAGCACCTTGACGGTTTTCGCGGCGGCTCGAGCCTTGGCACTTGGCTTGCCCGGATCACGATCAATGAGGCGCTAGGGCGCTTGCGGCGCAGCCGGAGGACCGTCGAGCTTGAGTGCTTAGACACTGAAGAAGAGATGACCCGGATCATTCAATTTCCGCAAGCCGCAGCGCGAGCCGATCCGGAAAGGGCAACCGCTCAGCGGGAAATTCTGACGCTTGTTGAGAAGGTGACGGACAGTCTGCCGGATGGCTACAGGACCGTCTTCGTGGCGCGGGTGATCGAGGGCTTGAGCGTGGAGGAGACAGCCGAGCTTCTTTCCCTGCGCCCCGAGACGGTGCGGACACGGCTTCACCGCGCGCGGCAGCTTGTCCAGGCGGAGCTTGACCGGCAAATCGGCCCGGTCCTGTCTGACGCCTTTCCCTTTGCCGGAAAGCGCTGCGAGCGGTTGACCCATGCGGTCCTCCGGCGGCTTGGATCCCCGGCGTAGCTTTTTGGGAACCTTTTCAGGCTCAGGACATCTAATAGGCGTTGGCGTTAGCGCCGGGCAGGCCGTCCAGCGCCCGGCCGCTTGTGCTTTTCCATGCAATGACGGAGGGAGCCGGAATGACATCATCGCTT
>DASRYK010000113.1:0-41400 GCA_035687205.1 Methylocella sp.
CTTCTGGAGGCCAGCCTTCGCTTGCCGGGGTTCGGACCCTGGGCACACCTTGACCGTTCTCCCCGTCTCATGCCGCGCTGGTCCAGGCAATCTTAGTGCATTTCCCCTGGAGTGGAAACGGCAGGCCTGGCCTTTGGCGAAAAATCAAAAAGGACGGTCACCGCCTTGCGTGGCCCGCAAAAGAAAAAGGCCCCGCCCCCCCGGGGCGGGGCCTTTCGCGCATCTTGGAGACGGGGTTCAGAAATCCATGCCGCCCATGCCGCCCATGCCGCCGCCGCCGGGCATCGCGGGCGATTCTTTCTTCGGCGCTTCCACAATCGTTGCCTCCGTGGTGATGACGAGGCCTGCGACCGAAGCAGAGTCCTGCAGCGCCGTGCGCACCACCTTCACGGGATCGATGATGCCAAGCTTCATCATATCGCCATACTCACCGGTCTGCGCATTATAGCCATAGGCATAAGCGGCGTTTTCAATGAGCTTGCCGACAATGACGGCGCCATCCGCGCCCGAGTTGTCGATGATCTGCCGGGCTGGCGCCTGGATGGCCTTGCGGACGATGTCGACGCCCGTTTGCTGGTCGGGATTTTCGGTCTTGATGCCCTCGAGCGCCTTGATCGCGCGGAGCAGCGCCACGCCGCCGCCCGGCAGCACGCCCTCCTCGACGGCGGCGCGGGTTGCGTTCAGCGCGTCATCGACGAGGTCCTTCTTTTCCTTCACTTCGACTTCCGAGGCGCCGCCGACCCGGATGACCGCCACGCCGCCAGCGAGCTTGGCAAGGCGCTCCTGCAGCTTCTCACGGTCATAATCGGAGGTTGTATCCTCGATCTGCGCCTTGATCTGGGCGATCCGCGCGTCGATGTCCTTCTTGTCGCCAGCCCCGTCGATGATCGTGGTCGCCTCCTTCTCGATGCGGACCCGCTTGGCGCGGCCGAGCATCTGCAAGGTGACGTTTTCGAGCTTGATGCCAAGCTCCTCCGAGATCATCTGGCCCGCGGTCAGGATCGAGATATCCTCGAGCATCGCCTTGCGGCGGTCGCCGAATCCCGGCGCCTTCACGGCAGCCACCTTCAATCCGCCGCGCAGCTTGTTGACGACGAGGGTTGCGAGCGCTTCGCCTTCGACATCCTCGGCAACGATAAGCAAAGGCTTGCCGGTCTGGACGACGGCTTCGAGCACCGGAAGCAGGGACTGCAAGGAAGACAGCTTCTTCTCATGGACGAGAATGTAGGGGTCTTCGAGCTCGGCGGTCATCTTCTCGGCATTGGTGATGAAATAGGGCGAGAGATAGCCGCGGTCGAACTGCATGCCCTCGACGACATCGAGCTCGGTCTCGAGGCTCTTGGCCTCCTCGACCGTGATGACGCCCTCATTGCCGACCTTCTGCATCGCGCTCGCGATCATCTCGCCGATCGACTTGTCGCCATTGGCCGAGATCGTGCCGACCTGGGCAATCTCCTCATTCGAGGTGACCTTCTTCGCGTTCTTCTTGAGGTCAGCGACAATGGCGTTGACGGCAAGGTCGATGCCGCGCTTGAGGTCCATCGGGTTAAGGCCCGCGGCAACGGCCTTCGCGCCCTCCTTGACGATCGAGGAAGCAAGAACCGTGGCTGTCGTCGTCCCGTCGCCGGCAAGGTCGTTTTGCTTTGAGGCAACCTCGCGGACGAGCTGAGCGCCAAGATTTTCAAACTTATCGTAAAGCTCGATTTCCTTGGCCACGGTGACGCCGTCCTTGGTGATGCGCGGCGCGCCGAAGGACTTCTCAATGACGACGTTGCGGCCTTTTGGGCCAAGGGTGATTTTGACCGCATTGTTAAGAATTTCGACGCCGCGCAACATGCGGTCGCGCGCATCGGACGAGAAACGGAGCTCTTTGGCTGCCATTGAAAAACTCCTGAACTGTGTTCTCTAAGGCTTTGCGATGGCCTGGGCTTGGCTCAGACGACGACTCCGAGAATGTCGCTCTCCTTCATGATGAGGAGATCCTCGCCGTCGATCTTGACTTCGGTGCCAGACCATTTGCCGAAAAGCACCTTATCGCCCGCTTTGACATCGAGGGGCGTGAGCTTGCCGCTTTCGTCACGGCCGCCAGGTCCAACGGCGATGATTTCGCCTTCCTGCGGTTTCTCCTTGGCGGTATCCGGGATGATGATCCCGCCCTTGGTTTTCTCCTCACTTTCGAGACGTCTGACCACGACGCGGTCGTGCAAAGGTCGAAACCCCATCTTTCCTGGTTCCCTGATGCACCGCTTGCAGCGCACCGGGCTTGCCGCGCACTGCCAAGCTTATGTCTAAGTGAAATATGCGGCTGTTAGCACTCAGCCCTTGTGAGTGCTAACAGCGCGAAGCGTAGTTAGGGAGGACGCTCGCGCTTGTCAAGGCAGGACGCCTCGTGATCTTGCGCATCCGGCGCGGCCATACGAAGGCAAGCCTTTGCCGCTTCAGGGGGGCTCCCATGGCAGCCCCCCAGCTAAAGTCTTGAAAATGAAAGGATCTGCGCGGGTAAAGCAGCGTTCTTATGGCAGGCCGAGCGCCACAAAACGCACTTCACCCTGGGCGTTGGCGACGAGAAGCAGGGCGGATTTTTTGCCGCCGCTTTTCAGCGCGCCGATCTTTTTGGAAATGTCGCCTGGCTCGCGGACCGGCTCCTGATTGATTTCCATGATCACATCCCCTGGCCGGATGTGCTTCTCGGCTGCGCTCGAATCCGGATCGACGCCGGTAATAACGACGCCTCCCGTGACCGTGCTCTTGATGGAATATTTCTGCCGCAGATCGTCGGTAAGGCTCGAAAATTCCATCCCCATTGCCTTCTCGGCCGCGCTGGGAAGCGGCTTTCCGCCGCCTCCGCCGCGCTTTCCGCCATGAGCCGCAATTTTCTCGCCTTCTTCGAGCCGGCCAAGCTTGATCATCTTGGTGAGGGGCTTGCCCTGCCGCATCACTACGACCTCGACCTCTTTCCCGACCGGCGAAGCCGCGACGATCTTTGGCAGGTCGCGCGATTCCTTGATGTCGACGCCATCGAATTTGACAATGACGTCGCCTGCCTTGAGCCCTGCTGCCTTGGCAGGCCCCTTCTCGTCGGTCCCCGCAATCAGGGCGCCGCGCACCTGGCCAAGACCGAGGCTTTCCGCAATGGTTTCGTCAATGTTTTGGATCCGCACCCCGAGCCAGCCGCGCCGGGTCTCCCCATATTTCTGCAACTGCTCAATGACTGGCACGACCGTTGCCGAAGGCGTGGCAAAGCCAATGCCAATCGATCCGCCGCTTGGCGAGAGAATGGCCGTATTGATGCCGATCACTTCGCCTTCCATGTTGAAAAGCGGGCCGCCCGAATTGCCCTTGTTGATTGCGGCATCGGTTTGAAAATAATTATCGTATGGGCCTGAATCGATATTGCGGTGCCGGGCCGAAATAATCCCAGCAGTCACCGTGCCGCCGAGCCCGAAGGGGTTGCCGACAGCCACGACCCAGTCCCCGACCCGCATCTTCTCGCTGTCGCCGAACTTCACCGCCTTAAGCGGCTTATCGGGCTTCACCCGCAGCACGGCGACATCGACTTTCTCATCCTTGCCGACCACCTCCGCCTTCAGCTTCTGGCCGTCATTGAAAATCACCGTCACCTCATTGGCATCGGAAATCACATGGTTATTGGTGATCACGATGCCAGCCGGGTCAATGACAAAGCCCGAGCCCAGAGAATTCGACTTGCGCTCGCGGCGCTTTGGCTCGCCCCGCTCGCCTCCTTGCTGATGGCGCCGGAAAAATTCCTCGAAAAGATCGTCAAACGGGGTGCCCGGCTCCAAATCAGGCCCGCTGCCGGTGCGTTTTTCCTCAATTGTCTGAGTTGCCGAGATATTCACGACGGCATCGCTCACCGCATCGGCAAGATCGGCAACGGAGTCCGGCCCCTTGGCGAAGGCGGGCGCAACTGCTGTCAAAGACCCTCCGGGCACCGCCCCCAGCATGAGCGCGCAGGACAGCGCCATGGCCGCCGTTTTTGCCAGTCTCCGGCGCGAATGCGCGGAGCCCGGCGTTCCCTTGGCACCGTAAAAGAACGGGGATAAACCCATGAAATTCCTCTCCTCAACGCCCTCCAGGGGCGGGGGCTGACTTGCGCCCGCAACAATAAGAATACGTGACGGCGGCGCAAGAGCCAGCTGGCCTCAGCGCCGCCCGCGAGGCTTCTGGGGCGCGCAGGTTCATATTGCCCGGCTTCTACTACGAATTGCCGGGAAACTCATGTGCCTTTTGCGAGCCATTCCGGCGTCCCGCGTTCTGCGGCCAAGGCCTCGCCCGGCATATTTTTTTCCTCCGCGGGAAAAGCAGGGGGGTCGCAGGCGCGCCAAGCTACGCTTGGCAGCCCAGACCGGGAAGAAAATTGCGTCAAGCGCATCCCATGTCTGCCAGTTTATGGCATGTATAACCCGCCTTTGTTTAATCCTCCTTTGTATAATCCTCCTTTCACGAGCAAGCCACCTTGCTGGCGGCATGCTGAATTACGGAAGCTGGCGCATTATAACCCCTGTGTCATTGAAATGACATAAGATAAACCTATCGCCTCAACAGCGCATTTCCGATCAAGCATGCGAGCTGGCGGATCTGCTGCCGCTATCCCGCGCGGCGCTGAGAAAATTTTTTAACGCAATCATTTCAACGTGAGACGGCACGAAGCTGGCTTCCAGGAAGTGCTCATGTCTTCGTTTTTCGATCCCGCCTTTCAAAAGGACGTGCTTGATCTGGTGATGTCCGTGGCCCTTGGCGGCGCGATTGGCATCGAGCGCCAGTGGCGGCAGCGCATGGCGGGGCTGCGGACGAATACGCTCGTCTGCCTTGGCGCGGCAATTTTTGTCGTTTTCTCCGGCCAGTTTGCAAACGATAGCCCGACCCGGGTTGCCGCGCAGGTTGTCACCGGCATCGGATTTCTCGGCGCCGGGGTCATCTGGAAAGAGGGGGTCAATGTGCGCGGCCTCAACACTGCCGCGACGCTTTGGTGCTCCTGCGCCGTCGGATTGCTTGCGGGCACCGGCTTTCTGCGCCATGCCGTCCTTGCCGCGGCGCTTGTCATCAGCGTGAACCTTGTCCTGCGGCCTTTGGTCCATGCCATCAACCGTCAGCCGATTGAAACCGCCGATGTCGAAACATCCTATGTTGTGAATGTCATTTGCCGCGGAACCGAGGAGGCCCAGATCCGCGCCCTCCTCGTGCAGGGATTTGGCGTTGGCGATTTGCATCTGCGCGAGCTTGAAAGCTCCGACATCGAAGGAACCGACCGCGTGACCATTACCGCTACATTAACCTCTGATAAGCGGCGGGAGATCGCGCTTGAATACATTGTGGGGCGGCTGAGCCTTGAGCCGGGGGTCACGTCAGCGCGCTGGCGCACCGAAACAACGATTTTGTGACCAGCTTTATTACAAATTGCCGTTATGGGCGCCCGCGAAAGCCTTCTATTCCGGGGGACTTTGCGCCTGGCTTTCCATGAATGCCTTGAGCTCGGCCATCGATTTGAAATGGAAAACAGCGTGCTGCGTTCTAGCCTCGATCGAGCCATCCGCATACATCACATAAGACGTGCCTTCAGATTCGTAACGCCCCACGATGGCAAGCCTTTCGTCGCTGATAACCTGGGGCTCGATTGCGGGTGGGAAATCGGGCGGCAGCGCGGCCTCTCCGCCAGCCGGCTCTTCAGAAAGGGGCTCATCTCCGGCTTTTTCCGCAGCGCCAGAAGGCGTCTCCGGGAGCGGTTCTTCCACCCTCCCCGCCTCTTCGGCCTGCTCAACGCTTTCCAGTGTGGCAGCTCCCGTCTCAAGACGAAATTCATCACGCAAAATCGCTTCGAGCGCAACGGTTTCCGCTGGCCAGGCTAACCGAGGCTCCTCCTCTGCTTCTGTTTCTTCGCAAGCTCCAGCGGCAGGCTTACCCGGGGCAGGGCCTGCTTCCGCCTCATCTTGCGGCCTTTCCTCCTCGGGCGCCGGGAGCGGCTCGCGCGCAGCAAATTGCAGCTTTTCGCTTTGGAATTCGTCCACTGCGGAGAACTGGGGCGCTTCGAAACGGTTTGCGGGCTCAGGGGCCGGCTCTTCCGTGGCCGCGCCGGAAGGAGGCTGCGGCCTGGGGGGCAGGGCTGATGTCTCTTTTTCTTTCCTGTCCTGATCTTGCGGCTGCCCTGTCACGGGATGAGGCGCCCGGTAGAAAGGCGAATCGGGCTCACGGCTCCGCACCGGAGCCATAGCGCCACGGGGCTTCAAAGAGCTGCGGAGGGAGCCCAAGCTTGATCGCGCTGCACGCTGGGGCCACATGCGCAGCCCAGCATGAGGCGCGGCCGCAGTCTCCGGTAAGACCGGCGCCTCAGCGGCCGTTGACACGCTCCGGTCCGGCTGGGGCGCAGCCTCGCCTTCTTCTTTTTCCGCATAAGAAAAGACGCTGGTCTTTGCCTTGAGAAGGGCCTGCAAGCTTGTCAGGCGGTAGAGGACACAGCCAAGCGCGATAGTCACTATTCCGCAGGAGAAAGCAATCGAGCCCGCGATGACTTCGGCCCAGCCGCGTTCCACCTGGATAATTCCGTAGCCGGCATAGATCGCCAAGGCACCGCACAGGGAGAGAAGCGCTCCCATCGCAAAGACGGCATAACTCATTTTGGCAACTCAGCAGCCTCAAGCCATTCCGGCGCCCGCAAGCCCGCGGCGCAATTCTCTCGCTTGCGGGGGAATTTATGTCCCCCTAAGCCCGGCAGGAATTCAATGCCCGCGATGTGGTTTTCCGATCGCTTCTCTTCTGCCTAGTTCCGTCAACGGCGGGTTCTGTCAAAAAAATGAACGACGCGCGAGATAAGCATGGGAACATATATCGCCAGCGAAAAGGTTGCCGCAAAGGGTGAAGCAGTTTACTTATGCGCCGCCTTTCTCCCCCGGCATAGCTGTTGCTAAGCAGCCACGAGAGTCCGACGAGGAGCCTCTTCATGTCGTTTACCTTACCTGAACTTCCCTATCCCTACGACTCCCTCCAGCCTTATCTCTCCAGCGAGACGCTCGAATACCATCACGACAAGCACCATGCGGCCTATGTGACGACAGCAAACAATCTTTTGAAAGACAGCGGCCTCGAAGGCAAGACCCTCGAAGAAGTCGTCAGAGAAGCCTACGGCAAAAATATCCCCCTCTTCAATAACGCGGCACAGCATTATAACCATTCGGAATATTGGAAATCAATCAAGCCAAACGGCGGCGGCAGCGTCCCGGGGAATCTCGAAAAAGCCTTGGTCGCAGCATTCGGCTCAATCGAAAATGTGAAGCAGGAGCTCGTTCAGGCCGGGACAACGCAATTTGGCTCCGGCTGGGCATGGCTTGCCGTGAAAGACGGCAAGATCTCGGTCGTGAAGACGGGAAACGCCGAAAATCCGCTGATTCAAGGCGCCACCCCGATCCTGACCATCGACGTCTGGGAGCATACTTATTACATCGACTACAGGAACCGCCGGGCCGACTATCTCAAGGCTTTCGTCGACAATCTCGTGAATTGGGAATATGTTGCAGAGCGGTATGAGGCGGCTGCGGCATAGTTTTCACAGTTCCCCTTGAAAGGCCGCGCGGCGGCATAACTTTGGCCGCCGTGCGCGGCGGCTTTAGCAGTAGCGGCGCCAACTGGCCGCCTTCAACGTTGCGGTCAGCGATCGATGATTTTAGCCAATTGGCGGTTTTGAGATTCTCCTTGGAGTTGACGGTGGGTGCAGCATGGACAGCGATGCAGAAAAACACTTGAGGGCGGCGGAAATTAGGATCAAGGCGCTTGAGATCGCCATGGAACTGGCAAAGGAATCAAACCAGACGGAGCTCACGGCGCTGGCCAATATTGTTAGCGGCTGGATCTTCACGGGTGAATGGCCGAAGGGTTTCACGCATTTGCGAAGCCGCCGGTAGCGGCGCTTGCTCCGATACGCAGGGGAAGCGCCGCCGGGCATGTGAAAGACATGAAGGGCCGGCTCGCCCCGGGGCCGGCAAGCAGCGCCGCAGCGGCCGGTCTGGCCCGGGCATGAAAATATGACGCTGCCAGCTGCGAGGGGCCGCCCTCGCGAGCTGGCTCACCCCAGAGCTTTTGGGTGACGGAGAGCCCTCCCAGCAAGCTGCGGAGGAAATCTTATTGGAAATCTTATTTTTGAAGAGCGAGGATCTTGAGACGCATATGAGTTTTTGCGCGAATGTGACGGAAGCGATCGGCAAGACGCCTCTCATCAAATTGCGCCGCGCGTCCGAAATGACCGGCTGCACCATCCTGGGCAAAGCGGAATTTATGAATCCTGGCGGCTCTATCAAAGACCGCGCGGCGCTGGCGATTGTCAAAGACGCCGTGGCGCGGGGAGCCTTGCGTCCAGGCGGCGTTATCGTTGAAGGAACCGCAGGCAACACTGGGATCGGTCTTGCGCTGGTGGCCAATGCGCTTGGCTATAAAACCGTCATCGTCATTCCTGACACGCAAAGCCAGGAAAAAAAAGATATGCTCCGGCTCCAGGGCGCCGAGCTGATCGAGGTTCCTGCCGTTCCCTATTCGGACCCCAATAATTACGTCAAATTATCGGGCCGCCTTGCCGAGCGTTTGGCAAAGGAGCCTGCCGGCGCGATCTGGGCCAATCAATTCGACAATATTGCCAACCGCCAGGGTCATTTCGAGACAACAGGCCCCGAGATCTTCGAGCAGACAGGGGGAGCCATCGACGCTTTCACATGCGCGGTTGGCACAGGCGGAACGCTCGCCGGGGTCGGCCTTGCGCTGAAAGTCAAGAAGCCAGGGGTGAAGATTGCCCTATCTGATCCCATGGGCGCAGCCCTTTATTCTTATTACACGGCTGGGGAGCTGAAATCGTCGGGCTCATCGATCACGGAAGGGATAGGCCAGGGGCGGATCACCGCTAATCTCAAGGATGCCCCGGTCGATCTTGCCTATCAAATTCCCGATGAAGAGGCCTTGCCGGTCCTTTTTGATCTCGCCGAAAACGAAGGGCTGCTGCTTGGAGGCTCCTCGGGGATCAACGTCGCGGGAGCCATCCGGCTCGCAAAGGATCTCGGCCCTGGCAAAACGATTGTCACGATTCTCGCTGATTCTGGAGCCCGCTATCAGTCGAAGCTCTTCAATCCGGCATTTCTCCGCTCAAAAAACCTGCCCGTGCCGGGCTGGATGGAACGTAAGCCAGCAATTCAGCCAGATTATGTGTGACAGCTCTCGGGCCGCCCTCAGTCAGGCCTGCCGCCAAGGGCTCCGCAGCTAAGGCGGTTGCGGGGGGCAAAACCGCTGTTTGTTGATATTTTTCGAGAGCAGTCATTTTCAAGTGCTAGCGGTGGAGGTAGATGGCGGATGGAAAGTGAAGGCTAAGGAACCCGGGCATGACGAAAGACATGGATTCGTTTTTTGTTTCGGCCGCCTGGCTTGAGGAGAATCTTGCAAACCCTGACGTTGCTGTGATCGATGGCACGTTCTTTCTCCCCGATCAAAAGCGCAGCGCAAGAGCAGAATATCTCGAGGGGCATATCCCGGGGGCGGTGTTTTTCGACATTGACGAAATTGCCGACCACGCGACGGCTTTGCCCCATATGTTGCCGAAGCCAGAGGATTTCGCCGCGGCGATGGAAAAACTTGGCCTTGGCGATGGGATGCGTTTTATTGTTTATGATTCCTCAGATCTTCAGGGAGGTGCGCGTGTCTGGTGGACGCTGCGGGTTTTTGGCGCGCCAGACGTCAGGCTCCTGGCCGGCGGGCTGCCGCGCTGGAAGGCGGAGGGGCGCAGGCTTGAGGCGGGCTTGGCCCAGCGGCCGCCGCGGCGCTTTACGGTGAATTTCAATCCGGGCGCCGTCGCCGATGCCGCACGGGTGAAGGAAGCGAGCGAAACTGGATCCGCGCAAATTCTTGATGCCCGCGCCGCCGCGCGGTTTTCTGGCGAAGCCGCGGAGCCGCGCCCTGGCTTGCGCTCAGGGCATATTCCGGGAAGCCTTAACCTGCCCTGGCGCGAGGTTGTGGCCGGAGGCGAGATCAAGCCCAAGGCCGGAATCGAAGCCTTGCTCGCAAAGACCGGCGTTGACCTTTCCAAACCTGTCATCACCACTTGCGGCTCTGGCGTCACGGCGGCCATTCTTTCGCTTGCGCTTGAAAGCATCGGCAAGCGCGATGTGGCGCTTTATGATGGCTCTTGGGCCGAATGGGGCGGGCGTCAAGACCTGCCCCTTGCGCGCGGCAAGAGCTGATCGATTCTGCACAAGGGCTCGCCCGGGCTTCAATTGAAGCGGTAAGCGCTGTTGATGCCAGTGAAATGGCTTGACGCGGTATAAGGTTGCGCTAGCATATCGTTAAAGCGCGAATGGCTCGAAACATTGAATGTTTCTTAGCCTTCGATGCGAAAGTGGACATCCGGCGGCCGCCGGATGGGCTCGGTCCAACGCGGCACGCGCCTGCGGCTTTCTCCCGGATCGAGCCGGTTGGCCTTGAGAGGCTTCCACGCTTCCCCTCGCTGAAGGGGGCTTTCATCTCCAAAATTTCAAAGCCGGCCACGGCCGTTATTTGCCGCCTGCCGGGCTTGGCTGCGCACGGAGGAGATGCAACCGTCTCGAGACATCAGGAGTGACACAGATGTGTGACTATTCGCTTGAAATGTACGCCTCCCGGCCTGCACGCGAGTCCGAGAAATATGTGACCACCCGCTTTCCTTCCGGAAGCATTGGCCTTGCTTCGCCGGGCGATTGCACGACCGCGGTCTGCGTCCAGTATGACACGAGGCTGAAGCTCGAAGGAATTTCGAGCGACCTGCAAACCCGCCTCGGCGTCAGAGACGAGGAGGAGGTGGTTTTCGCCCGCCTTGAACACGGCGCTTACCGCGATGGCGTCAAATTCGGCAACGGCAAGGAAATCTCCCTTCAGCTGCTGGGGTCCGGGGTCGGCGTGACGCTGGTGCCCGCGGCTGAAAAGGTGGCGGAAAGCCCAGTGCGATTGGATATCTATGAAACCGTGGACTAAGGGGTTCGCGGATTCCAGGTTTCTGTGACGACAGCAAGCCCCCCGCCGCGGTGCGAATGCGCGGCGGGGGGTTTTGTGTTCGTACTTTGTCGGCTCCTTGCACAAGCGGAAGGACTGGAGCACAAAGCGCGGCATCGTCTTCAAAATGCACGGTCAAAAGGCAGACATCTGCCCGGTTAGCGGGCAGGCGGCAAGCGCTCAAGCCTCACTCCCGCGGAAAACCGGCTGGAGAGACAGGTCTCGAAGGGGCGCCGGATGCCCGGCCCCGCATTTGCGTAGGCTCATCCCGTCAGGCGCGGCCGCTCCGGCACGGGCCCGAATAACTCCAACAGTTTTCCCTGGCAGCGTGGCTTGGCAGATGCTATGAGCCGGATAAAGCGCCGCTTTGCTCGCTTATGGTCCGGTTCGCTGGGCACATGCACAAAAAGTCCAAAACCACATGCCAATGAAAAAAATCGAGGCGATCATCAAGCCATTTAAGCTCGATGAAGTGAAAGAGGCGCTGCGCGAAGCTGGTGTCTCAGGGATCACCGTGACGGAGGTGAAGGGGTTCGGCCGGCAAAAAGGCCACACCGAACTCTATCGCGGGGCGGAATATATCGTTGATTTTCTGCCGAAGGTCAAAGTCGAGGTTGTCGTCCCAAGCTCCAATGCTGGGCCCGCCGCCGAAGCCATCCGGAAGGCCGCTCAGACGGGCCGGATCGGAGACGGGAAGATCTTCATCTCGGACGTGGAAAACGCAATCCGCATCCGCACTGGTGAAACCGGGACGGACGCGATCTAAGCCCCCAGCTGCGCAAGGCAGACTCCCTCCTCATAGACTCGAACCTCATAGACTCGAATAAGAAAACAGAGAGGCTGCGAAATGAAGACCGCCAAGGATGTGCTCAAGACGATCAAGGACCAGGACATCAAATATGTCGACCTGCGGTTCACGGACCCGCGCGGCAAATGGCAGCATGTGACCCTCGACGTTTCCCTCGTCGATGAGGATATTTTCACCGAAGGGACGATGTTTGACGGCTCCTCCATCGCCGGCTGGAAAGCGATCAACGAATCCGACATGACCCTGATGCTTGATCCTGACACGGCGGTGGTCGATCCTTTCTTCGCCGTGCCAACCTTGGCGATCATTTGCGACATTATGGAGCCTTCGACGGGCCAGCCCTACAACCGCGATCCGCGCGGCGTTGCCAAGAAGGCCGAGGCCTTCGCCGCCTCATCGGGGATTGGCGATGCCGCCTATTTCGGCCCCGAGGCCGAGTTCTTCGTCTTCGACGACGTCCGTTTCAAGGCCGATCCCTATAACACCGGCTTCGTCCTCGATTCCATCGAGCTGCCGTCGAACACCGACACGACCTATGAAGGCGGCAATCTCGGGCACCGGATCCGGACAAAGGGCGGGTATTTCCCTGTTCCGCCGCAAGATTCGGCTCAGGATATGCGCAGCGAAATGCTCTCCGCGATGGCGCAAATGGGCGCCAAGGTCGAGAAGCATCATCACGAGGTGGCCTCGGCTCAGCATGAGCTCGGCCTGAAGTTCGGCCCGCTGACGAAAATGGCCGATCACCTCCAAATCTATAAGTACTGCATCCACCAGGTCGCGCAGAGCTATGGCAAGACGGCGACCTTCATGCCGAAGCCGGTCTATGGCGACAATGGCTCGGGCATGCATGTTCATCAGTCGCTTTGGAAGGACGGCAAGCCTCTCTTCGCTGGCAACAAATATTCCGATCTCAGCGATGAGTGCCTTTATTACATCGGCGGCATCATCAAGCATGCGCGCGCTTTGAATGCGTTCACCAACCCCTCGACGAACTCCTACAAGCGCCTCGTCCCAGGATTCGAAGCGCCGGTGCTGCTTGCTTATTCGAGCCGGAACCGTTCCGCCTCCTGCCGGATCCCCTTCACATCCAATCCCAAGGCGAAGCGGGTCGAAGTGCGCTTCCCCGATCCGATGGCGAACCCCTATCTCGCCTTTTCGGCCATGCTGATGGCGGGCATCGACGGGATCCTGAACAAAGTTGATCCGGGCCCGGCGATGGACAAGGACCTCTATGATCTGCCGCCCAAGGAATTGAAGAAGATCCCAACGGTTTGCGGCTCGCTGCGCGATGCTCTCTCAAGCCTCGACAAGGACCGCGCCTTCCTGAAGGCCGGGGGGGTTTTCGATGACGACTTCATCGACAGCTACATCGAGCTTAAAATGGGCGAGGTGATGCGCTTCGAGATGACGCCGCATCCGGTCGAGTTCGATATGTATTACTCGGCGTGACCTGCCGGGGCGGGCTGTCTTGAGGCAGGAAGCAAGGCCTTGGGCGTGTTGGGGCTCAAGGCGATTGCGCTGCTTGCTGGCGGATTTATGGCCCCTGGCCAGATTCGCGCTTTACCGCGCAGATTCTGCGCGGGGCCGTCGCGAAGCATACTGCAATGGCCCGCGCGGGAGGGCGGCGATGCTTCCTTTTTCTGCACGGCAGCGCCGGAGGCTTCTCCAAGCGGCCTTCAGCCGCGGTCCGGCGGCAGGGATGCATGGTCTAAGACCGGCCGCCTGGGCCATCACTCCGGTGCAGCTCCTGCTGGATCCGGCTTCCTGATCCTGCGCGCTGCATGTGAAGGCGGTGCGGGATGCAGCAAGGCAGCGGCGTGATTGAAAACCAAGAGCCCAAAACCAAGAGCCCGAGGTATGATACACGCCGGGACGGTCAAGAAATATTTTCTGCTTCTCGCGTCATTGAATATTTTTGCGGTGGCCCTGCTCTATGGGGTGTCACCCAGCTGGTTCGCATCCTTCTTTTTTGGCCTTTCCCCGATCGACCGCAATCTTGCTCATATATTTCGAGCGATGATGTGCCTTTATTTCGGGTTTGGGCTTTATTGGCTGCTGGCGGCCTTTAGCCCCTGCTACAGAAATGCCGCGCTCTTGACCGTTATGATTTTTCCTGTTGGGCTCGCGTTTGGGAGAATCATAAGTTTCTTTGCTGACGGGAAGCCTGCTCCGCTGCTGCTTCTGTATATGTTTGCAGAGTTCATCCAAGCGCCTCTTGCATATTGGGTTTTCCGTCTTCGGGATTGATCGCGCCGGAGGAGTTGCAGGGTGGTTGCCAAGCCGCCAGATTGAACGGCGCGGGCGCCCCATTCCCCGTATTTGCACAGTTTCCACAGCAGCCCGTGCAGCAGCGCGGCCGTTTGAGGAAAAGCTTAACAATCTTGGGTGACTTGATAGGAGATCGGCTCCCGTGCCCAGAGCATCGGGGGCTGGCGAAGGGAGAAAACAGTTAAGCCGATGGCGAGAAACGGCGATCTTTTTGGCAACACGGCGCGAAAGGCGCAGCTGCAGCCGGGCTTGCAGCGCCAGGCCAGGGTCACGCGCGCGGCGTCTAAGGCGCCGCTGATCCCCGAGACACCGGAAGAGCGGGCCTATACGGCAGCGTCGATTGAGGTCCTGGAAGGTCTCGAGCCGGTCCGCAGGCGCCCAGGCATGTATATCGGCGGCACCGATGAAGCGGCGCTGCATCACCTCTTTGCGGAAGTGATCGACAATGCCATGGACGAGGCCGTGGCTGGCCATGCGACGATTATTGATGTGCGCTATGAGGCTTCGGGCTTTCTTTGCGTCGCTGACAACGGGCGGGGCATTCCCGTCGATCCGCATCCTAAATTTCCCAGAAAATCAGCCCTCGAAGTCATCATGACGACGCTGCATGCGGGGGGAAAGTTCGATTCGATCGCCTACCGCACCTCTGGCGGCCTGCACGGCGTCGGCGTGTCGGTTGTCAATGCGCTCTCGGAGCGTCTCGAAGTCGAAGTCGCCCGGGGCCAGGCGCTCTACAAGCAGGCCTTCGAGCGAGGCCATCCGGCAAGCCCTCTGGAAAAAGCTGGGCGCGTGCAGAACCAGAGGGGCACACGCATCCGCTTTAAGCCCGACGGGAAGATCTTCGGCAAGGGCGCGCATTTCAAACCGGCGCGGCTTTATAAAATGGCGCGCGCCAAAGCCTATCTCTTCAGCGGCGTTGAAATCCGCTGGCATTGCGCGCCGGAGTGGATCGAGCCAGGCTCGGGCATTCCGGCTGAAGCTGTTTTCCATTTTCCAGGCGGCCTCAAGGATTGCCTCAGCCAGGATATTGCGGGCAGGGAGCTTGTCACCGGCCAGATTTTCGCGGGGAAGGTTGAAAAGCCCGGCGGCCATGGCTCACTGGAATGGGCCCTGGCGTGGCTCGCCTTCGATGACGGTTTCGTTCATTCCTATTGCAACACGATCCCAACGCCTGATGGCGGCACCCATGAAGCAGGGCTTCGCGCGGCGCTTCTTCGCGGGCTCAAGGATCACGCGGAACGGATCGGGCTTGCAAAGCGCGCCGCGCAGGTCACGAGCGAGGATATCATGGCGTCCTGCGCTGCAATGGTTTCCGTCTTTCTCCGGGAGCCTGAGTTCCAGGGCCAAAACAAGAGCAAGCTCCTCACAAGCGAAGCGTCGCGGATCGTCGAGGGCACGATTCGCGATGCCTTCGATCATTGGCTTGCGGGATTTCCTTCACATGCCGCAAAGCTCATCGACTGGGCCGTCGAGCGCGCTGAGGAGAGATTGCGCCGCCGCGCCGAAAGGGATGTCGCGCGCAAGACCGCCACACGGAAGCTGCGCCTGCCTGGCAAGCTCGCCGATTGCACGAACAATTCGCCGCAGGGCTCGGAGCTCTTCATCGTCGAAGGGGATTCGGCGGGCGGCTCAGCAAAACAGGCGCGCGACCGCGCGACCCAAGCCGTTCTGCCGCTGCGCGGCAAGATTCTCAATGTGGCAAGCGCGGCGCGCGACAAGCTCGCGGCGAATCAGCAGCTTAACGATCTCGTCCAGGCGCTCGGCTGTGGCACAGGGATCAACTACAAAGAGGAGGATCTCCGCTACGAGAAGGTTATCATCATGACGGACGCCGATGTTGACGGCGCCCATATCGCGTCGCTGCTTATCACCTTTTTCTTCCGGCAGATGCCGAAGCTCATTGAGAACGGGCATCTTTATCTTGCCGTGCCGCCGCTCTACCGGCTTACTCAGGGCGAGAAGCACGTCTATGCCCGCGACGAGGCGCATCGCGACGAGTTGATCGCGAAAGTGCTGACGGGCAAAGGAAAAATCGAAGTGAGCCGTTTCAAAGGCCTTGGAGAAATGCTCCCGTCCCAGCTCAAGGAGACGACAATGGATGCAAAAAGCCGCAGCCTTTTGCGCGTGGCCGTTCTCGCTGAGGATCTGGAGGATACGGCGGACTCGGTTGAGCGCCTGATGGGCAACAAGCCTGAGGCGCGTTTTGCCTTCATTCAGGAGCGGGCGGCCTTTGCAGCAGCAGCGGAGCTAGTCGTGGTTTAAGAGGCCCGGCCGGCATCCCACCGCACCTTTCCTGTTTCAGCGCATTTTTTCTCCTCCGATGGACACAAGATACTTAAGCTCCTCTAAGCTGCTGCTCCTCCTGCGCATCGCGGCGATCCCGCTTTTGCTCATCCTCATCGCGAAGGCGGAGGCGCGGGATTTTCCGGCACAGTTTCTGACTGCTTCGACCCTGGTTTTTCTGCTCCTTGCCGTGACTGCCTCGCTGGCCCGCGGCAAGTGGCGCGACGGCATGCTTATTCTGGCATCGCTCGCTTTTGGACTTTCCGTGGTCGAAGGCGCGGCTTTTTTTCTCGAGCGCCGCTCCTCAACCGCGTTCTCGCCGGGGCTCTTCAAGGTGCGCCCCGTCATCGGATGGGGCCCGGAGCGGGCCGGGCGGTTTCATGCCACGCGCACCGATGCGAGAACGGGCGCTACGGTCTATAGCGTCGATTACACCATCGATCCGAATCTTCTGCGGCACACCGAGTCTTGCACAAGCGGCCCCGCTATCGTCTTCTTCGGCTGCTCCGTGACATTCGGGGATGGTTTGAACGATGCTGAGACATTGCCGCAGTCTTTCGCGGACAGTCTCGGCCGCAACAAGCGCGTCCTCAATCTCGGCTTCGGCGGCTATGGGCCGCATCAGTTCCTAAGCGAGATGCAGGCGGGCATTTTCGATCCCGTGATTGGAGACAGGCCGGATCTCTTTGTCTTTGTAACGGCGGCTTTTCACGTCACGAGAACCGCTTGCAAGCCCTTTTGGGTGCGCCATGCGCCGCGTTATGTGATCGAGAATGGCGCGCTTGTTTCAAAGGGCGCTTGCTATGAGGGGCTGCGTTTGCGCCTGCGGGAATGGCTTGAAACATCCGCCGCCTACCGGAACCTCATTGAGCCTCTCCAGGAAAGGGTGAGCCGGGACGATGTCGAGCTCTATATCCGGGTCGTTCTTGCAGCTGCCGGGCTCGCCAAGCAGAAGTATAACGTGCCAGTGGTCATCCTTTATGTCAATTCGCCCACAGACGTCTTGGAGAGCACAGGCTTTACCGACGAGATGATCATTGAGCGTTTCCGGCAGGGAGGCGCAACCGTGGTCGATGGGTCGCTCGCCAAGGAGGAGGCCGCGGGAGCCATCGTCAAAATTCCGGGCGACACCCATCCGAACGGCGTTGCGAACCGTCTGCGGGCAGAGCTCTTAAAGGATTATCTTGAGAAGAACATGCCCGCTGTTCTTAGCTCATCCTCGAAGTGACCGCGCAAATTCCTTTGGTCAATCGGGATCGAAGGCATTCTTATAATCCCGGGCAAGCGCGGGGTTTTGCTCCTCCTTGCGAAGGAGGCAATTGCCAATCGAAAGCATTTCGATTTCCGTGCCCATGAAGCAGGCGAACGCATCCTCAGGAGTGCAGACGATTGGCTCGCCGCGCACATTGAAGCTCGTGTTCACCAGTACGGGGCAGCCGGTCATCTCTTCGAAGCGGCTGAGCAAAGCATGATAGCGCGGATTGGTTTCTTTATGCACCGTCTGGATGCGGGCCGAATAATCGACATGGGTGACGGCGGGGATCTCGGAGCGCAGGACATTGAGCTTGTCGATGCCAAAGAGGCCCTCTTCTTCGGGGGTCATCTTGCGGCAGCGCGAAGGCTTCACATTCGCGACGAGAAGCATATAAGGCGAGTCGGCATCGAGCTCGAACCAGTCTGAGACACGCTCGCGCAGCACCGAGGGTGCAAAGGGGCGGAAGCTTTCGCGGTATTTGACCTTGAGATTGAGCGCCTTTTGCATCGTTGGCGAGCGGGGATCGCCGAGAATCGATCGGCTGCCCAGCGCGCGGGGGCCAAATTCCATCCGCCCCTGATGCCAGCCGACAGCCTTTCCGCTGGCGAGAGCCGCCGCTGTCTCGTCAATGAGTCGCTCTTCGCTGGCCGTGCTGAAGACCGCGCCCAAACTCTTGAGGCGCCGCTCGATATCCGCCTGGGAATAAGCGGGCCCGAGATAGGCGCCCTGCATTGAGTCGGGATATTTTGCAAAGCGCCCGGCCTTGGGGTTTTCGTCAAAATAGGCCGCATAAGCGGCGCCGAGAGCGCCGCCTGCGTCGCCTGCGGCGGGCTGCACGAAAATGTTCTCGAAGCGCCCCTCGCGAAGGACTTTGCCATTCGCCACGCAATTAAGAGCGACGCCCCCCGCAAGGCATAGGTTCTTGCGGCCAGTCTCCTCTGCAAGCGACCGCGTCAGACGCAAGACGACCTCCTCCGTCACTGCCTGGACCGAGGCTGCGAGGTCCATATGGCGCTGCTCCAGGGGCTCGCTGGGGCGCCGGGCCGGGCCGCCGAAGAGCGCGCCGAAACGCTCATCGACCATGGTGAGGCCCGTGCAAAACGAGAAATAATCGAGATTGAGCCGGAAGGAGCCGTCGGGCTTTACGTCAATGAGATGATCGTAGATCGCCTTCGCGTATCTCGGCTCGCCATAGGGCGCAAGTCCCATGACTTTATATTCGCCCGAGTTGACCTTGAAGCCCGTGTAATAGGTGAAGGCCGAATAAAGGAGGCCCAGCGAATGGGGGAAGTGAATCTCTTTGATGATCTGCAAATCGCTGCCGTCGCCGAGAGCGGCCGAGGCCGTGGCCCATTCGCCCACGCCATCCATGGTCAGGACAAGCGCTGATTGAAAGGGCGCAGGGTAAAAGGCCGAGGCCGCATGCGAGAAGTGGTGCTCGCAAAAGCGCAATTTCGCCCTCTCCCCGAGAGCCGGGGAAATTGCGGCGAGCTCGCGCAAGAGGAGATCGCGCTGGAACAGCTTTTCGCCAATCCATAGCGGCATGGCCTTGCGGAAGGACGAAAAGCCGCGCGGCGCAAAAGCAAGATAGGTTTCAAGAAGCCGCTCGAATTTCAAAAACGGCTTCTCGTAAAAGACCACAAGATCGACGTTCCGGCCGTCCTCCCCAGCCTCGGAGAGGCAATAGGCGATGGCGTTTGCCGGGAAGGAGGGGTCGTGCTTCTTGCGGGTGAAGCGCTCCTCCTGCGCCGCTGCAACGATCTGCCCGTCGCGCAGAAGCGCCGCCGCGCTGTCGTGATAAAAGGCCGAAATGCCAAGAACAAGCATTCCAGGGAGATCAGAAGATTGTGTAGATGAAAGGCGCAACGACAGAGCCCTGGCTGAGCACGAACAGCCCGCCAAAGATCAAAAACAGCGCAAGCAGGGGCAGAAGCCAGAGCTTCTTTCGCGCGCTTAAGAATTCCAAAAGCTCGGTCAGAACCGACATGATGACCCTTCGATTTCGTTTGTCCTCAAGATTACCCCGGAACGCCGCGCGCCGAGGCTTGCTTCGTCCGTTTAGAATTGCATCGCCTGTTTAGAATTGCTTCGTCAATGCGCCCCGCGGAGGCCCCGGCGGATTGCGCTCGATCCAGTAGCTTGGCGCTTCCTTGCTGAGCTTGAGGCGCAGTAGATCCCTTCCAGTCAGGCGAAGATACCAGCCGATGGGAGTGACGGCACCAAAAAAGAGCCCGCCCATGATCACTGGGCTCACAATTCTGTTCAAAAAGAGGCCGAGTTTGAACCAGGCGCGGTTCAGCGGCGCGAGACGCTGCGGGAAGAGGAGGGCCGCAGCAAGAAATAAGCCTGCCGCGGCGAGAAGCCACCATCTGGGCGAGCCATGATGAAGAACCGGCCAGAGAGCCAAGACTGCAAAGAGCAGGCTGAAAGCTGCGCCAAACTTGCGGTTCGAGCCAAGCGTCACTTTGCGGAAGCTTGAGACTGTCTCATGCGTTTGCATGCGCGAAGATTTCCGTCCTCGTTGCGGTGAAGCTTGGCTGTCAAGCCCAGACACCCCAGAGTATCAGCCGTTCGGAAGGATGCAAAGCGCCAGGCAAGACGGCGAGCAGAGGGGAGGCTGCTGCAAGCGCAGGGGCGGAGGCATCAGCCAATCGTACCGAATGTTTTCACGTGAAACATTTTTGTCCGGTTCTGGTGTCAAACCGGTCAATTCCCGGACTTCCTGCGGCGCTTTGGGCGTCGCGCAGCTGCGTTGCGGAACCCGCCCGGCAGGCTTGCGGTCTCACGATTCCTGCCGGCGGTTCGTTTCGCCAACTGGTCAAAGGCGGGCGCGCGCCTCTCAGCCGCAGTAGCCTGCCTGGGCGAAGGTCTGCCCGCCCCCGGCCTGAGCACTGCAGAGCGTGTTGATGAGCGAGCCGGTGTTGCCCGCCCCGCGTCCTCCGTAATCGGCGTTGGGATAACGCGTGTTCTGACGGAATTGCGAGGAATAATTGTCTTTTGGCGCATTGGGGTCGGATGAGCCCCAAGAGGTCACGCCAATGACCGCGGGGGTCGCTGCCGTCCCGAGGACGGCGCCGCCGGACAAGGTTGCATTGGCGCTGATAAAATTCACGATCCAGGGGCCGCCGCTCGAGCCGCCGGTAAAGTTGTTGCCCTGCCAGATCTGCCCAGCGCCGCTGATAGTTGTGAGATAGGACGGCCCATCGGCTCTTTGCATGATCTTGCCCCCGTCTAAAAGACCCGGATAACCGAGAGTCGAGGTGGCGGCGACCTTTAGATTGCCCGTCTTCGACGAGGAGACAAAGGAATAATTATTCCACCCATAACCGAAATAGCCGACCAGATCGCCGATGAACTGGTTCTTGTCGTTCTTTGCCAAAGCCATGACCGCAATATCATTGTCTCTGGCCGAGCCCGAGCCGATATCGGTCCCATTGGCCCAGGAGGCAGGCCTGACATAGGCCTTCCAATTCCATGTGCCATAGGGCCGCAGCTGCTGAGCCGTTGGAGAAGCTCCTGCGCCATAATGGCCGGGGGTGAACTGCCAGTTGCTATAGACGGACGAGCCGGTTCCAAATTTCTGAATGCAATGCGCGGCCGTCACAATGATGCCTCTGCGGATGACGCTCGCGGAGCAATAACCAGCAGAGAATGTGAGCTTGCCAATCTTCCGGTAGGGCGAGGTCGAGCTCAGGTAGCTTTGGCCGACCGCCAATGTCTGGTTCGAGCCGCCGAGCATGACACGAGTGGATGTGTAAGGGATCCCAAAAGTCCCATAGGCTCTTTCCGATGGGGCTGAACCCGCCTCTGGCGTCCCCGGTATGAAGCCCGGGGCTGGTTCGGCGGCGCCCTGAGATGTCTCGGCTTTTACCTTGGACGTGTCGGGCGGCGGAAGGGGATTGATGAAGGGCTTGGCGTTCAGGAGACCGGCATCCGAAAGAGCGCGAGCCCCGCCGCGATCGTAAACCACAATGTCTCCACAAAAAGCGGCCCCGCTCCACAAAAATACCGTTGAAAGGGCAATGGGCCTAAGGAACTGAATGGGCTTTAGGGCCAGAGAGCGTTGCATTGCAAAAATACCCCCCTTAATAAAAGAAAAAATCTACCTTTTATCATAATTTTGTGCTGCGGTCAGGTGGCAGCGCCGGGAAGGTGAAAACTTATAGGATTGCATAGGTATAATTTCTATTTAATTATTGCTATTCTATGCCTTATGGCTATTTGATTCACTCAATTAAGTAAAGCCGGTGAGCATATCAATACAGAATTTGCGCCTCGCCGGGGCGCGACCCTGGCAGGCCTCGGGACTTTTCTGCTCATCCGGCCGCCCAGAAAAGGGCAGAGCTTTGAGCCGGGGCTGCTTCCTGCTTCTCCTCTGCGCAACGCTTTTCTGCCTAACGGCTCCTTCTGCGGCAGCGCCAGGCAGAGTGGAGCCGCTGGAGGATAAGACGGTCTCTGCCGGGCCTGCGCAGGAAAACAGCTTCCGGAGCGCATGCGATGCGCGAGCGGCGCGTTTTGCCGTTGGGAAAAGAATAACACCCGGCCTGGTCAAAGCGATCAAGCGGGCAAGCGGGGCGCAATATGTCCGGGTGCTGCCGCAGGGTGCCGGCGCAACGCGAGAGTTTCTCGCTGGCCGTATCAACATTCATCTTGACAGGTCGAGCCGAGTCGCCGGTCTCCGCTGCGGTTAACCTGCGGCCAAGCGCGATGGCGGCAGCAGTCTTGGGTGCCGCCATGCGAAATCCACGAAGATGCGCGGCCGGCTTAAGCGCTTGACGGGCTAAAGCGCTCAGAGGCCCTGGGCGGAGGCGACCGTCACGCCTTGAGCTCTTGCAGGCTCGCTGTTCTGGGCAAAAGCTCTATTCTTGGCAAGCCAGGCTTGCCAGTCTTTCGCCGTGCCGTTGAATGCGTTGCGGTCGACATTTCCGCGAATGCCGGGGATGCGCCCCTCAGCCGTGTGCTGCCAGAAATGCCAGCGCCGGTTGGCATAGCGCAGGGACGGATGGGCTTTCACGCTGCGCACCCAGACGGGGTAATCGTTAAACTCCCCCTGCATCACATCGCGGTGGAAATCGATCGTCGTGTAAATCACGGGCCGCTTGCCATAGGCCCGTTCCATAGCCTCAAGCATGATCTTCATTTCTGCAAGAGCGATGCTGCGGGGGATCCGCTTGGGGCATGTTTTCGACTGCCCATTCCATTCAACATCGAGCACCGGCGGAAGGGCGTCCGGGTCGTTGGGGACATTGGCGGCAAACCACGCCGCCTGTTCTTCCATCGGTCTGCACCAATAGGCAAAATGATAAGCGCCGCGCGGCACGCCCGCTGCTTTGGACTCAGCCCAGTTCTTGGCAAATTTCTCATCAACCCGGTCGCCGCCTTCGGTCGCCTTGATCCAGGCGAACCGGACCCCAGAGGCGCGCACCTGGTTCCAATCGATATCGCCCTGATATCTGGAGACGTCGATACCGCCGACCTCGTAATCGGACGGAGCCGGCAACAAATCCGTGCCCGTGAGGCTTCCAGCGCAGCCCCCCGAAAGAAGCGCTGCGATGGGCCAGAGAAGTGAGCAAAGGAGAAACGAAAGGCGAGAAAGATTCCGCATGGGAGTAAGTGCCGTTTACAAACACGCGCAATTTATTCCGTAATCCGGAATATGTCGTTAAAAAGTCAAAAAAACGGCTATCCAAGGATCTTCGCTCCGGATTGGTTATTTGGTTTGGTTAATTGTCTGCGGCGGCTCCAGCCCGTTTCGCAGACTTTCCGGCAACAGCGGCGCGCCGGCAGCTTCCGGCCCGGCTTGACGGGCCTGGGCGTCATGGGGACTTCATACGCTTCGGCGAGCGTGCGGGACTGGCGCCTTGCCGCGCGGCCTTTGGAATCCGGCTTGAAAGTCGAAAATGCTCTCCCGATTCGTCGCCTTTGCCTCACTCGGGCGCAGCGCGCTTCCCAACCAGTATGATTTTCTTGCTTTCGCGCTGATCATTGCGGCCTTTGTGCTGATCGCCAATGTGCTGCAGGGCGTGATGCTGCCGCTCACAGCCCCTGAGTCTGCCGCCCTATCGCTCGACTATAATCACTTACCCTATTACGCGGCGCGGACGGCACTGCGCATGTTTGCCGCCATAGCGGCCTCGCTTGTCTTCACCTTCGTTTACGCGACGCTCGCGGCGAAAAGCAAACGCGCGGCTCTTGTCTTGATTCCATTGCTCGATGTGCTGCAGTCGGTGCCGATCCTTGGCTTCCTTTCCTTCACTGTGACCTTTTTCCTCGGGCTTTTCCCAGGCTCGACTCTTGGCGCTGAATGCGCGGCAGTCTTTGCGATCTTCACCTCGCAAGCCTGGAACATGGCGTTTTCCTTCTACCAGTCGTTGCGAAGTGTTCCGCGGGATCTTGCCGAGGTCGCGCGCGCGTTCGGCCTTTCAAGCTGGCAGAGGTTCTGGCAGCTCGAGACGCCTTTCGCGATGCCCGGGCTCATCTGGAACGCCATGATGTCGATGTCAGGCGGCTGGTTTTTTGTGGTCGCTTCAGAGGCGATCGCTGTCGGTGATACGGCTGTCCGGCTGCCTGGCGTTGGCTCTTATCTTGCGCTTGCTATCGAAAATAAGCGGGCTGACGCCGTCTTCGCCGCAATCGTGACCATGCTTATTGTGATCTTGGCCTATGACCAGTTGCTGTTCCGGCCGCTCGTCGCCTTTGCGGCGCGTTTCCGGGTGGAGCTTTCGGCCGGTCAGGCACAAGAAAAATCCTTTATTGGCCGCATTTTCCTGCGCACATCTTGGCTGCGTGCCGCGCTGCGCCTCCCGGAGCAGCTCCTCGATGCAATTGGCATGCTGCGCATGGAGTTGCCTTTCCGCTTTCCTGAGCGACGGCTCGAAAGCGCAGCGCTCAGCCGTGCGATCGACGTCCTATGGGGAGCTGGCGTTTTGCTGGCCACCTTTTGGGCAGGCTGGCTCATCATTGACTATATCCGCCAGCAGCTCGAACCGGACGACGTAGGGCAGTGCGTGCTCTATGGTTTCATGACCATGGCGCGCGTGATTCTTCTCATGGCGCTGGCGACTGCGGTGTGGGTGCCTGTGGGGATCTGGATCGGCCTGCGCCCTGCGCTCGCCGAGAAATTCCAGCCTTTGGCGCAATTTCTTGCGGCCTTCCCTGCGAATGTCCTCTTTCCGGCCGCCGTTGCGCTTATTCTGAAATACAAGCTCAATCCCGATATTTGGCTGAGCTTTCTCATGATCTCCGGAACGCAATGGTACATTTTGTTCAATGTGATTGCTGGCGCATCGGCATTCCCGAATGATCTTAGGGAGGCAGCGGCGAATTTCCGCATTCGCGGCTGGGATTGGTGGAAAAGCGTCATTCTGCCGGGTGTTTTCCCGTATTATGTCACCGGGGCGCTCACGGCTTCAGGCGGCTCGTGGAATGCCTCGATCGTCGCTGAATATGTGCAGTGGGGCGCCGATACCGTCCAGGCGCATGGAATCGGCGCCTATATCGCCATGGCCACGGCGGATGGCGATTTTCCGAGAATCGTTCTTGGTGTGGCCGTGATGTCGGTGTTCGTCATCGTCTTCAACCGGCTGTTGTGGCGCCCCCTTTACGATCTTGCCGGGCGGCGGTTGCGGCTCGATTGAGGTGTCTCATGCAAGGCAATGCGCGCGCATCCTTTATGAATGATAAGCCTTTGCTTGAGGTCAGGAATGTCACGCAGCGCTACCGGACCGGGGCAGGGGAGCCGGGGCTTGCGGTCCTTGAGGACGTTTCGCTTGCTTTGAAGGCGGGAGAGATTGCTGGCCTTCTTGGCCGCTCGGGTTGCGGCAAGTCCTCGCTGCTGCGGATTGCCGCCGGTCTTATCTCTCCCGCTTCCGGTTCTGTGCATTATCTCGGCAAGAGCGTGACCGGGCCGGTGGAGGGGATTGCGATGGTGTTTCAGAGCTTCGCGCTGTTCCCATGGCTCACCGTCCTTGCCAATGTGGAGCTTGGCCTGCGGGCGAAGCAAATGCCCAAGGCGGAAGCCCGGCGGCGTGCTTTGAAGGCGATCGACCTTATCGGCCTCGACGGTTTCGAATCGGCCTTTCCGAAGGAGCTTTCGGGCGGCATGCGCCAGCGTGTCGGCTTCGCGCGGGCGCTCGTCGTCCATCCCAATATTCTCCTCATGGACGAGCCTTTCTCCGCGCTCGATGTGCTCACGGCGGAAACGCTGCGCACCGATCTCCTCGACCTCTGGGTCGAGGGGCGCCTGCCGATCAAGAGCATCCTCATGGTCACGCATAACATTGAGGAGGCCGTGCTGATGTGCGACCGTATCATCGTGCTGTCGAGCAATCCTGGCCGCATCGCGGCTGAGATCGCCGTGACACTGCAGCACCCCCGCAACCGCCTTGAGCCGGAGTTCCGGCAGCTCGTGGACAAGATTTATGCGCTGATGACCAAGCGCCTCGAACCGGCGGCAGCCGCGCGTGAGGGCGTATTTGCAGGGCTTGGGCGGGGGATGGCCTTGCCTGAGGTCTCAACCAACACGATCGCGGGCATGATTGAGGAAATTGCGGCCGAGCCATATCTCGGCCGCGCCCATCTTCCAGCGCTGGCCGACAGTCTGAACATGGAGATTGACGATCTCTTCCCGGTGGCGGAGACCCTTCAGCTCTTGCGCTTTGCCGAGATCGGGGAGGGAGACATCAAGCTCACACCTGCAGGCCAGCGGTTTGCCGGCGCCGATGTCGATGTGCGGAAAAAACTCTTTGGCGATCATCTCCTTGCTTACGTGCCCCTTGCCGCCCGGATCAAGCTCGTGCTTGACGAAAGGCCGTCGCATACCGCCCGGGCCGTCCGCTTCCTGGAGGAGCTTGAGGATTATATGTCCGAGGACTATGCCGGCCAAACACTCAAGAGCGTGGTCAATTGGGGCCGCTACGGCGAGCTCTTTGCTTATGACGAGACAACCGAGACCTTCAGCCTGGAGAATCCGCAGTAGGCGGGCCGGGAACCGGGTGGCGCCGCGCCGCCGCTTCGCCAGCCCGCGGCGGCATATTTTCATGACACAGTCGCATTGACCGCCTCCTTGCTTTAATGTGGCAGGCGCTGGCCAGCAGGCCAGATGGGCCGCAACCGCCGCAGCCAAGGGCGATGCGGCCCGCAGAGCTAAGTCAAAGGCGGGGTCTGGAGGCAGGGCATGGCCCGTCCCCCAGGAGTTCCGGCGGCTGGCTTGGCGCAGGATAGGAGACCATGCCCAGTTCCGGTGGCAGTATTTTCGACTTATTGGGAATACTGGCCGTTTTTCTGCTTGTCGCCGCCAACGGTTTCTTCGTTGCGGCTGAATTCTCGCTTGTTGCCGTCCGCCGCAGCCGCGTGAAAGAGCTCGCGATGGCAGGGCAGATGAATGCTGCAGTCCTGCAGCGCGCAATTCAAAATCTCGACTCGCATCTCGCGGCAACCCAGCTCGGGATAACGATCTCGTCTTTGGCGCTCGGCTGGATCGGCGAGCCCGCCCTTGCCCGGCTGATCGAGCCTTATCTCGGCGCGCTCCCGATAACACTCGCGGTCGCGGGATCGCACGCGCTCGCGGTTGCCGTCGCCTTCACGATCATCACGGCCCTCCACATTGTTCTCGGGGAGCTCGCGCCGAAAAGCCTTGCGCTGCAGCGGAGCGAGACCACGGCCCTCTGGGTTGTCCGGCCTCTGCGGGCGTTTCTGTTTCTTTTCCGCCCGGCGATCTGGGCATTGAATGGGCTCGGCAATCTCGTGCTCAAAGGCGCGGGCCTTGCACGCGGCGCCGCTGCCGAATCCCTGCATTCGCCTGAAGAGCTGAAACTGCTCATCCAGGCAAGCCAGGAAGCAGGCATCCTGCAGCAGGCCCAGCAGGAGGTTGTGGTCCGCGTGCTCAATATCGGCAAACGCCCAATTGGCGATATCATGACGCCGCGGCCAGACGTGGAATGGGTCGATGCCAAGGACAGCCGCGACGAGATCCTGCGGACGATCCGGGAATGCCGGCATGAGCAGCTTCTCGTCGGAAGCGGCGGGATCGATGAGCCGCTTGGGATGGTGCTCAAGAAGGACCTCCTGGGGCAGGTTCTCGAGGGAAAGCCGCTCGATCCGCTGGCTGTGATCCGGGAGCCCCTTGTTGTTCTCGAATCAGCCCCAATCTTCAAGGTCCTGGAGCGTTTCAAGCAGGCGCCCGTCCGGCTTGCGATCATCGTGGATGAGTACGGAAGCCTTCAGGGGATCGTCACGCAAACCGATCTTCTCGAAGCTTTCGCGGGCAATCTGCCCGATGTCGAGGGCGAGGAATCGGCCATTGTGGAGCGGGAGGATGGCTCGCTGCTGATCGACGGGATGATGCCCGCGCATGATGCGCTCGACCGGCTTGGCGTGAAGGCCCGGCCGGAGGAGGGCGATTTCCATACGATTGCGGGCTTTGTCCTGTTCCACCTTGGCCATCTGCCCGTGGCTGGCGAAAGCTTCACGCATGAGGGCTGGCGCTTCGAGATCGTCGACATGGATGGCCTGCGGATCGACAAGCTGCTTGCGCAGCGCGAGCCTGCCTCGTCTTGAGGGCGGCGGGCAGCGCCCAAGCTCATGCTTCTGGCCGGCGCGATGCGACGCTGCCCTTGCACGGGCAAGCCGGTTCACGCTAAAAAAGGCCTGCGTTTAGGAGTGTAGCTCAATTGGTTAGAGCACCGGTCTCCAAAACCGGGGGTTGGGGGTTCGAGTCCCTCCTCTCCTGCCATAGCAGCCTTTTGCCGTTCCGGGGGTATGGACAGCGGAAGGTCGTGATCACGTGATCTGCGGGGGCCATGGGCCGGAGCCCGCTTAGCTGTTCCCGGCCCTCAACTCATAGATCCAATAGCCTCCCTGCTGATAGACAAGCTGCAGCGCGCCGTACCGCAAGGGATTGGACGTCGAGAAAGGCAAGAGCTGCGCGATCAAGAGGCCGGAATCGGGCTTGCGCAGGAAATAATGGAGCCGCGTCGCATTGCCCATTGGCTCGACCGCATAGCCCCCCTCGATTTTCTGCTCTTCGATCCATTGATGCACCGCCTTGATCACGCCATGGGATCCGGCCGTGCCTGGGAAGTCCCGCCAAGCGGCAGAGATGCGCCCGGGGCGCGCCTCCGCGGCCTTCCAGATGTCGGACAAATGCACTGCGATATAGGCTTTTTTGCCATTCGCGAGCCTTGCGAGCGCCTCCGCTCCCGAATGCTCATCGAGCAGGAGGGCGTCGATGAAGGTGTCGAAAACGCTGCCTTCCTTCCCGGAAACCCCGCTCCCCCAAAGCTCTCTTAGCTTTTCGCTGATGCGAGTTTCGCTGGACTTCCAGGCCGAAGGGATAAGCAGGCCTTGCGCAAGCGGGTCGTCCAGGGGCGCATCCCGGTGTGCCATGGCGCGAATCCGGCGGGATAGATCCCACCATGCCAAGACGACCGCTTCGTTGGGGACGTGCTTTTCTATGGCGGCGAGAACTTTTGCGGTTTCAGGGAGAGAGATGTCGGCAAAAAAGACGGGCTCGGTCACCCTGTTTTCCCAGTTGAGCGGGATGAGACGCCCCTCCCTGTCCCGTGTGACCAATCCGGCTGCGACAGGCTTCGCTACGCCCTTCGCTTTGACTTCGGCCCGCTCGAGTCTCGCCGCGCCCTTTGCCAGATCCGCGGCCTCCGGGAAGGCGCCAGGTGCTGTCTGAGAAAAGGTGAGATCATAGGGGGGGAGCGGAGGACGCAAGGCAGCATAGGCTGCCCACGCCATGAGGGCTGCGCCCGCGATGATCAAGCTGACGCAGACGCAAAGCTTCGCGGGCGCGATCCCGGTCCTTTGAGTAAGACTTGAGCCGAACAGCAATGCCGCCCCGATTTATGCGCTGCGCCTGCGCCATTTGAACCAGAGGCCAAAGCCGCCGAGCAGCATCAGCGCTCCCGCTGTCAGAGCCATCGCGCGCTCAACCGGCGAGTCGAGATCGAGAAGACCTCCGCGCTTCTGAGAAAGCTCAATCCGCTGTAGCTCGCTCTTCAAGGCAGCAATGTCGCGCAGCCGCGCATCTTCGTCATTGATCCGCACGGCGCTCTTGATCAGCTGCGACCAGCCGTCCGTATAGGTGTATCCGCCCGGATTGGCATGGGCCAGCCCTTTATAGTGCTTGATCTTGTGGTGTTCCCACATTTCCGCGAATTCGTATTCAACCGCGGAGGGATTGTTGCCTTTTTGCCAGAACAGATTGAAGAAAGCTCCCGGCTCGCTGTCCTTCTCTGGCGCTGGAGGCGCAGGGCGGTTCGTCTTCTGTCCGGGCAGCAGGCCATCCTCGTAAAGCTTGTTCAGGACGAGCCTCGAATCCTCGGTAATCTTGATGCCCGAGATCACGCCCTTGTCGATGAAATCCAGATAGGCGCGCGAGAAGCTGTCCGAATGGCAATTCGTGCAGGTCTGGGCCCAGGCCTCCTTCCGCTCTTCGAACCACGGGTGATGGAGGTTTTGCGCGATCTTCACAGTCGGCTCGAAAGCCCAGCGGACCTTGCGCACCATATTGTGGCTGAATGCGCCATGATACTCCATATGGCAGAACTGGCAGGTTGGCGCGCCCAGGCCGCCCTTCTCCATCACGGAGGCGAGGGGGGTGTTCCAATCCCACTCGCTCCCATGGGCCTGATACACAGTCCCGTGCTTCGAGAGCATATAGTTTTCAAACTCATTGTGATCGACGCCATTATGGCAGATGGCGCAGGCTTGCGGCTTGCGCGCCTCGGCCGCCGAGAACTCATGGCGGGTGTGGCAGCTATTGCATGTGTTCTGCGGGGTGTGGCAGAAGCTGCATCCCTCCGCCACCTCGCGCTGCTCCATAGCGGCCCAGATGGCCAGCTCGACATTCGCTTTATAGGATAGGGCGTGAGATGGGCGCCCCTTCGGCCATTGGCCCTGCGGCCAAGTGTACGTATCGCGCTCGGATTCGCGCTCGGCGAACTGCTTCACATGGCACTGGCCGCAGCTTGCGGCATCCGGCATTTTAAGCTCGGTGTTATGCTGCCCGTGGTCCTTGTTCACGCCCATATGGCAGTCGATGCAGCCTACCTCTTTGAGCGGCTCGTCCGGTTTCAAAAGACCCATCGACCTCAGATTGCCTTCGACCTCCTTGAGCATCTCCTTCTTGTAAGCGCGGGTGTCAGTGTCCGGTAAATTCCGGATTTCATCAAGATTGCCGTGAACGCTCTTTTGCCAGCTATGCACCCAGCCCGGTGTGGTTTGCGTGTGGCATTCGACGCATTGCTGGCGCGTTGCATCGGCTTCGATCGACTGGGGCGGCTTATAGAAATCCCGCGGATTGAGATATTTTGAGATGGGGATCGGCTCCCAGAATTGAGAGAGCGCTCCCTTTCCAGCGCCTTCGGCTGGATCGTTATAACGCTTGACCAATGCTTCATAGAGGTCCTTGGGCGATGCGTCCTTGGCCAGGCCCAGCGCCTTGAAGGTTTCATCTGGGACTTCGGCGGCGGCTGGGTGATGGGCGATACCCAAACCTGAACAAATCGCAAAGGCCCAAAATCCCGCAATGGCCGCCAGTTTCCGCATAACCTCCCCCTCTCTCGTGATCTCTGGGCGCGAATTAATGGCGCCTCTGTCTTTTTCCTTGGAGATACATCTCCATTCCCATGCAAGCTACAGCATTCAGCGTGTTTGAAAAGACTGCTGCAGCGGGGTGCTTTGTTTTGATGCTGTTAATGCGGCTCCTTCCTTTCGCTGCGAGCACGTTCTTCCGGGGTGCTCCATCTTCTCAGCAATGCCGGCTCCTTGCCGCAAGGTCAGCAGGACGCGCTTTGCGCTGCGGAAGCTCCGCGGCGCAAAGCGCTCGCAAAGGGATCCAAGGTTTTCAATGATCCGGGGCGGCGTGCCGCCCCGGGGCTACAGGCCTTAGGCGGCGCGGCGCAGTTTTACGCTTGGGAAATCCACCGGCACATCAAGGGCCAAATTGACATAGTTCGTAAAGAGGTTGAGCGCGACATGGGCGATGATCTCGACGATCTGGCCGTCATCGAAACCTGCGGCGCGCAAGGCCTGCACATCGGCCTCGCTCACCTGTCCCCGCTCCTCGACAAGCTTCAATGCGAATGCCAGCGCCGCGGCGGTCTTAGGATCGGCCGAGCGGCCTGCTTGCGCTTCAGCCATCTCGTCGCTTGTAGCCCCCGCTTTCTTTCCGAGCGCCGTATGCGCGGCAAGGCAGTAATTGCATGCATCGCGATCGGCAACCGCCACGGCGATCTTCTCGCCGAGCTTGGCGCCAAGGGTTCCCGAGCCCAGGGCGCCAAATGCTCCCCACATGCTCTTCAAGGCTGCCGGGGAATTGGCAACGGCACGGAACATATTCGGCACGGTTCCGAAAGCCGTTTTGATTTCCTGAAGCAGGGAGGTTGATCCGTTTGGAGCAGTTCCGGGATCGAGCAGGTTCACTCTTGGCATGGATCTCTCCTATTTGGTAAGAGCTTCTATTTAGTAAGAGCTTGGCTTGCTTGGTAAGCGCTTGGTTTGCTCAGCCGAACGCCGGCTTCTTGCAGGCAGTCCGGCTCTTCGTTTGCCCGGCAGGCCCGATGTCTTGGGGCCTGGCGGCGGGCGGTGGCTGTCAGCGGTCTTGCGCGGCGCGGAAACTCTCCTTCGAGCGTCATTCCCTCGCCTCCGGCAGATGGGCGCGGCTTTGAAAAATCTGCCAGGATTGCGCCGCTTCGGCAGGCCCTGCCTCCTCGTGCTCGGGGCAATCAAGACGCAAGGCGCGGTCACCAAACGGCGCGTTGACGAGGGCGCAATAGTGCGGAGCGTCCCCATCCGGATAGACGTTGGGGCGGAAATACTTGCATGTGACGCACATCCGCTGGGGCGGAATTGCGTTGCGCAGCTGCAGGCCGCGAATAAGCTTGATGAGTGTTCTGAGAAGCCCGGCGCACTCCGCGCTGCTTAAATCTTCGAGCGCCGCCGCCACAGCCGATCTGACCCGAGCTCTTTCGGGCAAAGCGTGCGGTGCTGCCTTGACGATGGTTGCACGGGAGTCCGATGGATCTGCGTGACGGGCTACAAGCCCCTTCCTTTCCAGTGCGTTGACTGAGTCGGTGATGGTCGGCTGACGGACGCCGAGCTGCCCAGCAAGGGCGCGAATGCGCAGGCCGCTGGGGCGCGTGCGGAGCAGCCGTAAAATTGAATCCTGTGCCACGTTGAGACCAAAGGGCGCAGCGCCCCTCCGGGAGTCCTCGCGCAGGACAGTCGCAATCCGCTCCAAGCCATCGAGCAGGCGCTGGCGCAGGGCATTGTTTTCGTTTTCAGCCATGATTCATTAATAGGACTCCTATGTTTCTGGGTCAAACAAAATCTCATCACGTTCGCGCGACGCTCATGGCGGCTGACAAACGAAAGCGCGGCCCTTCTGGCATCGCCAGAACATGGGAAGGTCTCAGCGGGGAGATGCGCCTGCCTCTGCGATGATCTGACGGATGCGGGCTGGAGTTAGCTCGCCGCGGACGGTCAGATGCCGCTCCCGCTCATAACGCCGGACCGCCTCCTGCGTCAAAGCGCCTGCGACGCCGTCCGCTTTGAGCACATAACCGAGCTTCACCAATGCGCGTTGAGCGGCAAGCACCGATTCACGGGAGGGGGAGGGGGCGGTGCTGGCAGGGACTGCGCCTCGCGCAGGCGGTTCATGAGCCTGCTGCAAGAGCTGGGTGATTGGATCTTGTGCTTCGGGCGGAGCCGGATTGGCGCGGGTTTGACGGGGGTCTGCACCAGCATGGGCGCCTGGGGGAGCGGGCTCGCCGGACGGCTTTGGCACGGCTGGTTTCTCGGCCGGCCTTCCTTGAGAAATGCCAGGCAGCAGGAAAGAATGTGACCGGTGTGCCGGAGGGGCCGAGGCTTCCGGGCCCGCTTGAGTCTTCGGGGGGAGAGTTGAGACGGTGCGCGCGAAAAGCGGCGCGGGATGGGGGCTTTTCTGCCCAACCAGCGCATTGAACAAAATGCCGAAGGTGAGCAGCGCGAAACATGCCCCTGCTATGGCTTTCAGATAAGGCCGCCCGCGGCGTGTCTTGCGGCGAAGGTTCCGGCGCCCCCCGGAAAAGAACCGCGCCCGGAGCTGTTTGATTTTCGAGGCCGGCCCGGTCACAACGAAATCATGGCCGGCAGATGCGAGAGCTTCACGCAATTTTCTTCACCATCATCTGTTCGTCGAATAATGTTTCTCCGGGCGGGGAGCCGCTCAGGGACGAGAGTGGCACCGTTTCGATTTTGGCAAGCGCTCCTGGTCTGGCCATGAGATCCTGGCCATTGATGGGCAGGCCAACGCAGACCCGCGTCCCCTTGCCGGGCTCGCTGGCAATGCGGATCGCTCCGCCCGCGAGGCCAGTGAGAGCGCGGACGATCGAGAGGCCAAGGCCCGTTCCCTCCTGGCCATCGCGCGCAAAGGTTTTGACTTGAAAAAACGGGTTTCCGAGGCGGGCCAGATCGGCAGCAGCGATGCCGATGCCCGTGTCCGATACCGTGACCATAAGCTGGCCGGCCTCGGCTTTTGCGCTCACGGTGACTCTTCCCCCTGGAGGGGTGAACTTAAGCGCGTTCGAGAGAAGGTTGACGAGGATTTGGGTAAAGACGCGCTTGTCCCCGGTGATTTCATCGAGATTGGGGGGATAGGCGCGCAACAGTTCCACCTGGCGGCTCAGTGCCTGGAGCCTCACCATATCGCAGCAAAGGTCGATCTGCGCGGCCACCGCAAACCGCTCAGGCTCCACCGCCAGCGAGCCGGATTGAATCACGGAAAGGTCGAGAACCGCTTCGACGACGTCGAGGAGATGGAGACCAGACTGATGAATGATTTTTGCGTATTCGCGCTGCTTCTCGGGATCTGGCGCATGTTGAGGGTCGGCGAGAAGCTCCGAGAAGCCAGCAATCGCAGTGAGCGGGGCGCGCAGCTCGTGGCCTGCATGAGCAAGCATGATTTCTTTTGAGACTTTCTCCTTTTTGTCCGGTGCGCCGGGCGCTTCAGGCGCCAGCCTGTCGCTGTGCAGGCCGCGGAAGGCGATGAGCACCTGCTTGCTGCCGCGCTGCCGAGCGGGGAAAGGCGCCCTGCAAATCGCCCGCATTTCGAGCCAGACGAAGACCGGATTTGTGACGCTATTTATGGCGCTGCTGCTGCTGCAATCCACCCGCAAGCGCAGCTTTGTGCTCACGGCTCTACCGCTGGAGAGGGCGTCCGAGACGGTTTTAAGAAAGGCCGGCCGGTCCGCGACCTGGACGCGCTCGAAAAGGCCGCGGCCCATCAACTCCCTCTGGGGCAGACCGAGAACGGCCTCACAGTTACGGCCGAGCGACAGGATCGTGCCTGCGTGATCACAATGGGCTGTAAAGCAATCCAATATTTCGGCAAGGCTGGCAAAATCTCCGGCTCCGGCCATTTTTGCGTGTTTCCGCCGGGCTCCAAGCCAAACGTATGCAGCGCCAATGACAGCAGCGGAGACGGCGGCAGACAAAAGGTAAAGTCTTTGACCGTTCGCCAAGGAGGCTGAAGCTTCGCAGGCTCCAGCGAGCGCCTGCGATGTCATCGCAGAATGGCAGGCCGCGAAAGCAGCCAGCGCTCGCGGGGCTAGCACGGTTTTCGTCAAGCATCCGCTTGCGCCGGGGCGCCACAGTCTCTGTCTTGCAGCCGGAACGCAGAGCGGGCTCAGGAGCCCTGACGGAACACGCAAACCCAAACTCCCTTCGATACCGCCGGAAGTGCTGACGGACCCTGCGGCCGGGGGAAGCGTGCCAGGGGGGTCTTTAATAAATCTCTTTGAATACGGCGCGCTGGCCGCAGGAGGCGGCGCTGAAAGCGGGAAAATCTTCGTATGGTATAGATCCGGTTGCTCTGGGAGGGGCAGCCCGCGCGCTGAAGAAGGGCTGCTGCGTCAAAGAGAGGCATCGCCACGGGCTGGCGCGCCTCCTCTCTGCGGCGTTGAAGCTCATCTGCGAAGCGCTGGAGCCGATCTCCAGCCACCAGAATGTCTGTGTGCAATAATCTCTGCTGCAACGCTTTTTCCTGACCGGGCAAGGGACGCTCACGCCGAGCGGGCCCTTGCACATTCCATCGGTCACATACCAATGACACGTGTATGTGCAGCCATCCGGCCTTCTTTCAGTCCAGCCAGCTCTTGCGGGCGATGCTTGCGGCACCAGCAGGCCGCCTGCCAGCATCGCGGTTCCAATCCGGCGGGATCACGAAAGACAAACGGATATCTGGAGGGGGGTATGCGGGTCATGTGCATGCTCCTTCTCAGGCGGCGCTAACATCCGGCCCGCTGGTGCCGCCGCTGCCGGGGAGTATCGGCAATAAAAATAAGCAACACGAGACCCTCATAAAGCGCTGCTGGCGGCAATGACCCGCAGCTGGGGCAGTAGATCCAGGAGGCAGAGATGATAAGGCAAAGAGCCATCGAGCCTCCATTGATGGCGGCCGCGCCGCGAATTAAATATTATGCAGTGCGGTTTTCTCTTACCATACTGGCGTAAAGCCCTGGCGAATGCGGGAGTGCCTTGCCTGCCTTCCATTCTCTCGCCCCGCCGTCTTGAGGGGCAAGACCGGGGAGATGAGTCAATATGACCGAAGCACCGACAGCAACGAAGCTTGACGAGATTCTGGAGGCTTTCGAATGCCTCGACGAGTGGGAAGACCGTTACCGCTATTTGATCGAGCTTGGGCGCAATCTCGAGCCCCTCGATGCCTCAGCCTATAATGATGCAAACAAAGTCCGCGGCTGTGCCAGCCAGGTCTGGCTCGAAACAAACGTTCTGAAAGACGCGTCGGGAAGCCCGGTGCTCCATCTGAAAGGAGATAGCGACGCTCATATTGTGCGCGGGCTCGTGGCGCTTCTCCTTGCGCTTTATTCGGGGCAAACAGCAGCGCACATCCTCAGCACCGACGCGCAAGGCCTCTTCGAAAGGCTCGGACTCTCGACCCATTTGACCCGGCAGCGCTCGAACGGCGTCCGCTCGATGGTTGAGCGAATAAAAAATGATGCGCGCGCCGCTTTGGCGCCGGCCTGAATTTAGAGGCCAAGAATTCCGCTCCGCATGCGCCGCTTCCCGTGTCCCCGCATTGATCCTTATATAGAAACTAAATTCAGCGGCGGCTCTGGAAAAGCTGCGTCATGAAAGTAGCTTGGTAGCTTGGAAGGAGCTGCAAGAAGGGTGCTCTGACCGCCTTTCGCTTGAGCAGCCTTGCGTGGCGCACTTGCAAGTAGAGCAAAAAAGCCCAGCAGCCATTAGAGGCTTCCGGGCTAAGAGGGCAATGTTACAGGGTCTCCAGTCCAGGGCTCTCAGTGAAATTGCAAAGTTGCCGGAAGTTGCTTAGCGCATTTATTTCTTGCGCCGCCGCTGCTGGCCGAGGCCCATTTGCTTTGCCAAATTCGAGCGCGCCTTTGCGTAATCTGGAGCCACCATGGGGTAGTCGGGCGGCAGACCCCATTTCTCGCGGTATTCATCGGGGGACATATTGTATTGTGTCCGCAGATGACGCTTCAGGGATTTGAACTTTCGCCCGTCTTCGAGGCAGACCAGATATTCTCTTGTGATGGACTTCTTTGCCGGCACTGCGGGTTTGGGCGCTTCTGCCGTCACAACAGCCGAGCCTGATGTGACACGGAGCAAAGCCGCATGCACATCGCTGATAAGGGACGGCAAATCGTTCGCTGGCACCGAATTATTGCTGACATAAGCCGATACGATATCTGCGGCCAGCTCGACGACATTATCGCAGCTTGTAGTGCCGCCCGCAGCGCCCGATTTCCCCGAATGGGACATGTCGCTGGCAGTATTTGAACTAGAAGCCATCGCTCTATAAATACCCGAGATAGAGAGATCCACCGGACAAAAGCTCTTATACGTGATTTGCGCGAATCAACTAGGAAGAAGTGATAGCCTATCTAAGCGGAATGTTTGTCTTCCGCAAGTAGCTATAAGCTCAATTTATTGCATTTCATCAAAAAAACGTTGAAAAAAGCGTCCGGCGCCTGAATAGCGGCGTGTTGGGAGGGCTGGCCACGCTGGCGTCGCCTGCGCAAATTGCCGCAAGCCCTTTCTATAAGGGAATAAAATGAACAAGCCTGAGTTACGCAGCTCTTCTCGCCTAGCCGCTCCTCCGGCGGCTGACGTCCGCCCCGAGGTGAAAACAGTGCATGGGGCCGAGCTCTCCGATGGATATGCCTGGCTCAAGGCTGCAAACTGGCAGGAGGTTCTGCGGAACCCTGATGCGCTGCCGGAAGCCATCCGGGCGCTGATCGAGGCGGAAAACCGCTATGCCATGGCCGTGCTAGCTCCTCTCGACGGCTTGCGCGCGGAGATTGTCAAAGAGATGAGGGGCCGGCTCCGCGAAGACGATGCAGAGGTTCCCCGCAAGGCTGGGCCTTGGTTCTATTACAGCCGTTACAACTATGGCGGGCAGTATCCGGTTTTCTGCCGGGCGAAAGAAGCGTGCGGGCCGGAGCAGATCCTTCTAGACGGTGATGCGCTGGCAGCCGGGAAGAGTTTTTTCGACATTGGCGCGGTGCGGCACGCGCCCAGCCATGACAAGCTTGCCTGGAGCGCCGACGAAACCGGCTCGGAGCTCTATTCGATCAAAGTCCGCCCCCTCGGTCCCTGCCAAGGAAAGACGGGGGAGGGGAATGAGGGGCGCCCAGGCGCCGCGGAGGAAACCGTCACCTGCACCGATGGCGAAATCGTTTGGATGGCCGATTCGCTTGGCTTTTATTATGTCCGGATCGACGATGATCACCGCCCCTCTTCTGTGTTCCGGCACAGGCTCGGCAGCGATCCAGCGGACGACGAATGTATCTTTCACGCGCTTGATCCAGCCTTGTTCGTTTCTTTAAGACGCAGCCAAACCGGGCGCTTTGCAATCATCAGCGCGGGCGATCATGATTCTTCCGAATGTCACTTGCTTTCTCTTGCCGGTTGCGATGCATTGCCGCGCCTCATCGAGCCGCGCGCCCCGGGCCTCCGCTATGACGCCGAAGATCATGAGGACCGTCTCTTTCTGCGCACGAACGCAGACGGGGCTGATGATTTTAAGATCGTAAGCGCTCCTCTGGCGGATCCGGGGCGGGCGGCCTGGAGGGAGGAGGTCCCGCATAGGCCCGGCCGGATGATCATCAAAATGGCGGTGTTCCCGGCTTTTCTCGTCCGCATCGAGCGCGAGGGCGGATTGCCGCGGATTGTGGCCCGCTGCCTTGCGAGCGGCGAGGAGCATGCGATCGCCTTTGCGGAAGAGGCTTATGCGCTCGGTCTCGATGACCGGCTTGAATACGATTCAACGGCTCTCCGCTTCACCTATTCTTCAATGACCACCCCCTGGGAGACGTATGACTACGATCTCGTCACGCGGCAGCGCGTTTTGCGGAAGCGGCAGGAGATTCCATCGGGTCACGATCCTGCGGATTATGTGACGCGGAGGCTTTTTGCTCCTGCCTCTGATGGCGAGCAGATCCCGGTCACGCTCCTTTACCGCGCTGGAGTGCCGCTTGATGGCCCGGCCCCAGTTCTTCTCTATGGCTATGGCGCTTATGGCACGCATCTGCCCGCCTCGTTCTCGTCTAATCGCCTGAGTCTTGTTGACCGCGGATTTATCTATGCGCTTGCCCATGTCCGCGGCGGCACCGACAAGGGATGGCGCTGGTACATGGAGGGGAAGCTCAGCAAGAAACCCAACAGCTTTTCCGATTTCATTTCTGTCGCCCGCCACCTCATTGCCTCCGGCTATACGCAGGCAGGGCGGATTGTTGCACAAGGCGGCAGCGCAGGCGGGCTGCTCGTTGGCGCAGCGGTCAATCTTGCACCGGAACTCTTCGCGGGGATTATCGCCGATGTGCCTTTTGTCGATGCCCTGAACACAATGCTTGATGAAAGCTTGCCTTTAACGCCGCCAGAATGGCTCGAATGGGGAAATCCCATCACTGATCCAGATGCCTTCTCCGTTATCCGCTCCTATTCGCCCTACGACAATGTGCAGGCCAAGCGTTATCCGCCGATGCTGGTGTTTGGCGGCCTGACCGATCCGCGCGTGACCTATTGGGAGCCGCTCAAATGGGTTGCCAAGATTCGCGCCAAGATGACGGGGGGCGGCCCGGTCCTGCTCAAAACGAACATGGGCGCTGGGCATGCAGGGGCGCCCGGGCGGTTCGATCATCTCGAAGAGATCGCCTTGCAATATGCTTTCGCCATCGCCTGCGTTGAAGGGGGGCTGAGCCCGGGGGGAGGGATAAGATAATAAGAGCTGCGAGCGAAGCTCCTGGCAGCCGTGACAGCGCAAAAGAGTTTTCTCAAGCCTTCTTAAGCGCCAGGCACGGTCACATATTTGAGCCGCGCCCTTGTTACGCCGATGCCGAGCCAAAGGGCGATCCCAACACCTATGGCATGCGCCATCAGCAGGTCGAGGTTAACGATCAGCACAAAGACATCGAGCGCCCGGACGATCTTGCTTGGGTCGGTGATTGCGATGCCGGGCGGCTGTGAGACCGTCTTTACGATTAAGAGGGAGATGCTCAAGGCGAGGCCGGTAAAGGAAATCAGCACGCCCAAAAGGCCGGCAAGCAATCCCGCGAACAAGAACCAGAAGGACAGAAAACCAGCTTTCCCCAGGCTCAAATAAGAAGCCGGTTTTTCAACGAGTCTCCGTGCCGCGCGCGTATAGTAATAGGCCAGGGCAATCGCAAGCCATAAGAGCAGGAATCCGTAAATTCCCCAATAAATGGCATCGCCAAATCCTCTGGTGGAGCTTGGGCTGAATGCCCGCCCCGATGTCGCAAATTCGAGCAGCAACCCGCAGATGAAAGCGAGAGCAAGCTGCAGCCAGAATTGCATTTTACCAAAAATGCGCAGGCTGCTGGCAAGACTCTGAGCCAATTTCGATTCTGCAGGGGGTGCCGCCTCGTTAGGCCCGGCTGGCATGTTAAGGGCTTGGGCCTGCCGTGTCTCCGCGGCAGGCAATAGAGTTTCCTCTGCGGGCCGGTAAAATTTGTTCAGCGTAAAGGCTGCGGCCTGCGCCAGAAAAAGCCCGGCGAGCAGGAAAGCGGCCGCGCCATGAGCGGCGGCGAAGAAAGCGCTCGCCATCAGATTGCCCGCCCCGGCTATGCGTAGCGGCGCGCCCCAGAATTGCCCAAGCGCATCGGCTATCGGCTGATCGGCGGCCGGGATGGCGGGTAGAGTAGCGCCCCAGAACTGGAGGCTCATGCCGTTGAAGCTTGCTTGTAAATATCCGCTGACAAGGGCAACAGAGAGGACTGCATAAACGAGAATAGGCAAGAGATGGGAGAAAGCCCTGCGCGGCCCGGGCAGCCGGCCGTCATTTATTTGCGGGCCTGCGAGTATCCTTAAGAAAAACTGGATGATAAGGAGAGCCCCTATCGTGAAGCCGATGGAACTATGAAGATCTATCAGGAACGTCCGTGTAAGGGCGCCATGCTGTGTTGAATATTCTAAATAAATACCAATTAATAATGTCAAAAAAATTAAAAACAAAATGAGAATATAGTTTATTTGTCTGGCCTCTGAATAATGAGCCTTGCTTAAATGCATGACAAAATTCCTGGGCTGCGCGCAGCCTTCTTGTCAAATAACCGCGGGTTGCAGCGTGCGAACAGTAAGCGCTATGCGCAACAGGCCGTTGGGATGCGGGTCTCCCGCAGAGCGGCGGTTCAGCCGGAGAAATCCTGCCCCTGATTCCTCTTCTATTCAAGATGGCGGCCCCGCCTGCGCTCCCTTGCTATCTCCTGCCCGCGGCGTTCCGGCCGGC
>DASRYK010000114.1:0-23567 GCA_035687205.1 Methylocella sp.
AGTTCTTATTTTGACTGAAGTTCTTATAAGGAATGCCCTCAAGGGCTGCTGCGCTGAAAGCGCCGACAGGGCCAGAGGCTTGGGTCAGACGGTCTAGCGTTTCGTCGTGAAACACGATCGCCTTGCCGTCCTTGCTCCGGCGCACGTCGCATTCGATCGCATAATTTCTGGCGATGGCGGCTGATGCTGCGGCAAGCGTGTTCTCGGCTGCCCCGCCAAGCCTCGAGTGGAGGCCACGGTGCGCAATTGGCCGCGCCGTCAGCCAATCCGGCGCATTAATCTCTGGTTTCGTCATAAAGGGAAATTTCGAAAATTGCTTCGATCTCCACCGCGCTGTTCAAAGGGAGCTCGGCAACACCGACGGTCGAGCGCGCGTGACGGCCCTTCTCGCCAAAGATCTCAACCATCAAATCCGAGGCGCCGTTCATGACGCTCGCCAAAGCCGTGAAACCTGGCGCCGCGTTGATGAAGCCGCCGAGCCTTATGCATCGCTCGATCTTATCAAGACTGCCTAGAGCCGCATTGGCTTGCGCCAGAATATTGATAGCGCAGAGCCGCGCAGCCATCTGCCCCGCGCTCACCGGAACATCTGCCCCGAGTTTACCCGTATGCGCCGGATCGAGCTTACCGCCGGGACCAAGAGCAAGCTGGCCAGAAATGAAAAGCAATGGCCCGGAGACGGCAAAGGGGAGATAGTTGGCAACGGGCGCGGCAGGCGCAGGCAAAGATATTCCCAAAGCTGCCAATCTCCCCTCGGCGCTCATTTTCGACTCCCTATTTGGGCGGCTCGGCCAGTCTCCACAAGGGCCCCAGTTCTACCGCGAGACACCTCAACCATCCAAGACAGGGTTGCCACCGCGGAATTGTGCCACTAAACTTCCCGCGTCTTAGGAAATAAAGCCTGCCCGGAGGAAGTGTCATCCGGCAAGAGTGAAATTTCCTTAATTCACGGTCTTCTCCACAAAAGACGGTGTGCTACTGGCCGCAAAGGGAAGACGCGAGGCGGCGGGGATGGCGGCGTCAGGGGCCGCCCTTTGCTCATGCCGCCAGCAGAAAATGGCCGCACAGGGTGCTCGAGCGGCCATTCGCGCCGGATCATTCGAGGAATTTGCATCTATGCCTGCACCCTATTCCTGTTTTCAGAGCTTTGCGGCATGGGTTTTGGCGCTTGCCGTGGCTGGTATTTTCCCCGCCGCCGCGGCGAGAGCGGAAACTGCGCCGCCGCGTTTCGCGCCGGCGGCGCGGGCGGCAGCGGATGCGAATCAACCGGTTCAATTGGTTTCGCACCGGGCGATTTATGAATTGACGCTGTTGAAATCGACCGGAACGAAGAGCCCAACCGCGGCCCGCGGCCGCATCGCCTTTGATTTCACCGGCTCGCCCTGCGAAGGATATGTTCAAAACTTCAGGCAGCTAACGGAGCTTCAGCCCGCCGAAGGCCCAACAAGAGTATCCGACCTGCATTCAGCGACCTTCGAGGATCCTGACGGACGGAGCTTCGAATTCAAACTGAAAACAACCGTCGACAGCAGCACCGCCGAGGTGGTTGACGGGAAAGCCGTGCGAAACCCCGAAGGCAGCGTATGGGTGAGCCTGACAAAGCCAAAGCGCGGCAAATTTGAGCTCGATCCAGCCGTCGTTTTTCCAACCGAGCATCTCAAGCGCATTATCGCTGCCGCGCAGGCAGGCCAGAACCTCCTCGAGGTCAAAGTCTATGATGGCTCCGAGACGGGTGAGAAGGTCTATGAAACCACGACCTACATCGGTCACGCAATCGCCGGCCCAGTGGTGGAAAAGGCAGCGCATATTCCCGAGCTCGGCAATATGAAACGCTGGCCCGTCTCTGTCAGCTATTTCGATGCCGGCAAGAAAGACGGGGCGCCAAGCTATATTTTGTCGTTCGATCTCTACGAGAATGGCATTTCGCGCGCCCTCAGGCTCGATTACGGGGATTTTGTCCTTGCTGGCGAAATGTCCGATCTCGAGCTTCTCCGCACTCCGCCTTGCAACAAATAACAAGATCAGACCCTCGTTCCCTGCGGTTTAAGAAGATTCTGCCCTTGCGGGCCAGCCCCAGCGCATAAAACTTTGAGCGGTCAAGACGTTATTTGCCACGAGGCTGGCTCCTGCGGCCTCATCACGCTGAACCGTCCCGAGGCGCTCAACGCGCTGACCTTGCCCATGGTGCGCGATATCGCGGCCGCCCTGGACCGGTGGGAAAGCGATTCAGCCATCAAGACTGTTGCAATAAGAGGGGCCGGAGGAAAGGCCTTCTGCGCCGGGGGAGACATCAGGATCTTATACGATCTTGGCAAGGCTGGGCATCACGATGAGCAGCTTGCTTTCTGGCGCGAGGAATATTGTCTCAACCGCCGCATCAAGCTCTATTCGAAGCCCTATATCGCTTTGACGGATGGCATCGTCATGGGTGGCGGGGCCGGGCTCTCCGTGCACGGCTCCCATCTCATCGCAGGCGAAAATCTCATCTTTGCCATGCCCGAGACGGGGATAGGTTTCATCCCCGATGTCGGAGCAACCTATTTCTTGCCGCGCCTGCCTGCCTGCGCCGGCGTCTATCTCGCCCTGACCGGTGCACGGATGTCTTGCGGAGATGCGCTCTTCTTCGGCCTTGCTTGCGCGCATGTTCCTGCCTGCCGGCACGACAAGCTGATGCAAAGGCTGATCCGCGGAGAGCCTGTCGAATCCGCAATTGCAGCGGAGTCCGGCCCGCCGCCTTTATCGGCGCTTTCCCGCGATCGCGCGCTCATCGCCCATTGTTTCTCCGCAGGATCGGTCCCAGCGATTCTTGGCAGGCTCGATGAAGCGGGAAAGTCGGGCTCGGCTTTCGCGCGGGCCGCGGCCGATGCGATCCGGGCCAAATCGCCTCTTAGTCTTGTTATCGCTCTGCGCCAATTGCAGATGGGCGAAAAGCTCTGCATCGGCGAAGCCTTGCAGACTGAATTCCGTCTTGTCTCGCGCCTTGCCCGAAGCCATGATTTCTATGAAGGGATCCGCGCTTTGATCATCGACAAGGACAAAAAGCCCAAGTGGAGCCCGGAGTCTGTGGAGCAAATCGCGCCCGCCGCCATCGACGCTTATTTCGCCCCTCTTGCGAGCGGAGAGCTTGATTTTGGCTCCGGCCGGAGTGGATGATGAAGACCGTATTTTCATGGCTAACGGCTAAGGAAGAGCCGGATGAAGGCAGCCTGAACCGGCCAAGCAGGCCCCAGCAAGACGCCGGCCATGATGAGCGCGCCGGCTTGCGCCTTGTGCTGTATATGCGGCTTCTTGCGGCGCTTTGGCTTATAGAAGCGCTGGCTCAATGGGGCTTCATCCTGGTGCCCCGGGACTCCCTCTTCGAGACCGCGACCACATGGCAAGGCGCAACGGTCATCTTCCGTGCCATTTTCGACCCCGTGGCAGCCGTGGGCCTGTGGCTTGCCACGCCCTGGGGCGGCGTGATCTGGCTTTTGAGCGCATTGGTTCAGATCTTTGCCGCTTTCGCTCAGCCTGGTTTTCTCTCTTTTCTATGGGCGGGAGCTGCGGCCGCGCTGATTGCGGTCTACTTTGTCTTAACATGGAAGGCAGGCTACAAAGGAGCCTGGCGCTCCGGGCTGCGCCGCCACCCCTGACCTTTGTTATTTTGGGCCAGGCCGCGGCACCCTGGGCGGTGGAGGATCGGTTTCCAGCAACCCGTAAAGGAGATGGTCCTGCCAGACGCCATCGATTCGCAAATAAGCCCGTGCTAGGCCTTCTCTTGTAAATCCCATGCGTTCGAGAAGCTTGATCGAGGCCACGTTGTGCGGCAGGCAGGAGGCTTCGATGCGGTGCAGGCGGAGTGTGGTGAAGGCGTAGCCGATCATGGCATGGACAGCGGCGGACATGAAACCCTGCCGGGCATAAGGCTCGCCAATCCAATATCCAAGCGTGCCGGACTGCACGACGCCGCGCCGGATCTGGCCAAGGGTGAGACCGCCGACTAAAACACCCGAATCAGCAAAAATCAGCAGAGGATAGGCTTCGTCATTCGCAATTTCCTGCTGGCCGCGGCGGAGCCTGCGGCGGAAAGCGCCTATCGTCAGATCGTCGCCTGGCCATGTTGGCTCCCACGGCGTCAGAAACGCGCGGCTTCTCGCCCGCAAGTCCGACCATGCCTCGTAATCGCGCATCTCCGCTGGGCGGAGAATGACACCCTCCCCGCGGATCAGGATCGCCGCATAGCTTGGCGAATAGAAACGGAAGAGCGCCACAGGACAGGCTCTCAAAGACCGCTGAGCCGCGCAGCAATTCGGTCTGGCCCCAAAATGCGTGCAGCAGCCGGCCCAACAGCCGCAAGGGTAGGGGGTGTCCTTAGCGCGCGCGCGCCTGCGGCACGAATCCGGGCAACGTCGAGGCCGTCGATCGCCGCAATCATCTCCTCGCGCGTGAAAACCCGTCCAAAAACCATCAGCTGGCGCGCGATCTGATCGCATCGCGCGGCAGGCGATTCAAGGGCAGCAAGGAGCGAGACCTTCATTTGCGCCTTTGCCCGCTGCACCTCGGCATCCCCCAAATCCAGGGCCGCCTGCCCAAGGCACTCGATCGCGACGGGAAGCAGCTCTGAGGCATTCTTGGGATCTGTGGCTGCGTAACAGCCAAAGAGCCCCGTATCCGAATAGCCGCAGTGAAAGGCATGAACGGAATAAGCAAGGCCGCGAGCTTCGCGAACCTCCTGGAATAAACGTGAGGACATGCCGCCGCCTGCCGCGATGGCGAAGAGCTGCATGGCGTAGAAATCCTCATGCGTGTAGGCGCAGCCTTCAAAACCGATTGCGATGTGGATTTGCTCAAAAGACCGTTTCAGGCGTTTGTCCCCGCCGCGGTAGAACGCAGGCGGCGCTCCTGCGCAATGATGCGCTTCAGGCAGCTTCACGAAGCGCTTGACCGCTTCGCTGCAAATCAAAGCATGGTCAACCGCACCGGCCGCGCTGATCACAATCGCGCGCGGATGGTAATGAGCATCGAGATAGCTTCCAATAGCTTCCCGGCCGAAGCCCAAGACGTGCTCCGGCGTGCCAAGAACCGGCCGGCCAATGGCTTGATCTGGAAAAGCGGCAGCGTTCAACATGTCGAAGACGAGCTCATCCGGAGTATCTTCGGCCGCGCGGATTTCCTCCAGGATCACGCTCTTCTCACGCGCAAGCTCGACGCTGTCGTACATGCTTTCCGTCAATATGTCGGCGAGTAAGTCGATTGCGAGGGGAATGTCGCCCGCTAAGACATGAGCGTGATAGGCCGTGTGCTCAGCCCCCGTAGCGGCGTTGAGATCGCCGCCTGCCATTTCGATTTCTTCGGCAATTTGGCGCGCCGACCTTCGCCTCGTCCCTTTAAAAGCCATATGCTCAAGGAGATGCGAAAGCCCCTGCTCATCCAGCTTTTCGTAGCGGGATCCCGCGCCAACAAAGACGCTTATCGAGGCGGTTTCGAGATGGGGCATACGGTCTGTCACGACCCTAAGCCCTGAAGGCAAGGTTGTAATTTCGGCGGTCATAGGGCAACCCTGCGCAGAGCGCGCGCCGCCCGCGCCCGGATAAACTTCTCAATGCTGGACTGACAGTTGGGCAAAATCGAAAATCTCTCCTTTCTTTCATGAAGGCCGGCAAGATGGGCGGGCAGGGATGGCGCTGCTCCCGCCGCACGTGCAATGGCCTCAGGAAATTTGGAAGGGTGCGCCGTTCCCAAAACGATCATGGGGCTTCGGCTTTGAGACACGGCCATCGCTTTGCGTGCAGCCCCGAGGCCCACCGCGGTGTGGGGATCGGCCAAGTAGCCCGTTTGCTGGAAGCAAACAGCGATCTCCTGCGTGGTTCCGGTCTCGCTGATGCTGTAGGCATCAAATTCCTCCTGGATCGCTCGAAGCGGCTCCGCAGGAATCGAAAATGCTCGTTTGTCTCCCAGAGACTTCATCAGCCCGCAAAGAGCTGCCGCATCTCTCCCCATGGCTTCAAAAAGAAGGCGCTCGAAATTAGAGGATACTTGAATATCCATCGAGGGGGATTGTGTCGGGAAGACACCCTGCACAGCATAACGGCCAGTCGCGAGGGCGCGTGCAAGAATATCGTTGGAATTCGTCGCAATCACGAGCCTGTCGATTGGGAGCCCCATGCGCTTTGCCATCCAGCCCGCAAAAATATCGCCGAAATTTCCGGTTGGCACGGCGAAGGAAACTTTGCGGTGAGGGCTTCCGAGCGCAACCGCCGCTGTGAAATAATAGACGGTTTGGAAGAGGATCCGCGCAAGATTGATCGAATTGATCCCGATAAGACGCAGCTCGTCTCGCAATTCTTTGTTATTGAACATATTTTTCACGCACGCCTGCGCGTCGTCAAAAGTTCCTTCAAGCGCGATCGTGTGAATATTCTCGGCTTCAGCCGCCGTCATCTGGCGCCGCTGGACATCAGAGACGCGCCCATGCGGATAAAGTATGAAGACCTCCACTTGAGGCAGCCCCTGGAAGGCCTCAATGGCGGCAGCTCCCGTATCGCCCGACGTCGCGCCGATGATCGTTGCCCGCTCGCCGCGCTCTCGCAGGACATGATCTATGAATCTCGCCAGCAGCTGCATTGCGAGATCCTTAAAGGCGAGAGTCGGGCCATGGAAAAGCTCAAGCACGAAAAGCCCGCTATCAAGCTGTGTTAAAGGGGCAACCGCCCGGTGCCGGAACCTGGCATAAGCAGCCTCAACCATGGATTGGAAGGCCGCCTGCCCGGCCTCCCCAGGAAGAAAGGGAGCGAGGATGGATTGGGCCACGTCCGCGTAAGGCCGGCCGGCAAATCCGGCAATCGCAGCTTTTGAAATCTGCGGATAGGCTTGCGGCAAATAGAGCCCGCCGTCCGGCGCAAGGCCGGCAAGAAGCATCTCGCTGAAGGAGACCGGCGGCGCCCCGCCGCGCGTCGAGATATATTTCACTGATTGATCCGCGACTGCACCCCTTCCTTGAAGATCGGGATGCTTCTTCTTATTTCGCCCAGCCTCAATATGCTGTCTATCGCCGGCTTTGCCAAGCAAAGGCGGCGAAAATGCCGAAAAGCGCCGCGGCAAGGCTGAACCATGTAAGCGCGTATGAGAGATGGTTGTTCGGCAGGGCAAGCACGGATGTTCCGCCCCTAGGCACCCCGCCCGGGATCTCCGAGGCATCGGCATCGATCAGGAAAGGTGCTGCTGGCATCAAGCCAAAATGGGCAGCAATAAGGACCGGATCAGAGGTAAAGTATTCTCCGGTCTCTGGCCTGTCGGAAGGGGTGAACAGGTTCCGCGTCTCGGGCGCGCGCATAAGGCCTGTCACCACGGTCTCGCCCATGATCTCTCCCGCTAAGCGGGTGCTCTGGTCCTTGCGGTCCGCAGGAACAAAGCCGCGGTTGATGATGACATAGCCGCCGGAAGCCAGCTGCATGGGAGTGAGAAGGTGATAGCCTGGCTCCTTTCCTGCCCGGAAAACCAGCGCTTCCTTGGCATGATCAAAAGTCCCCTCAGCCGTGACGTGGCGGTACTCATAATCCTCAGGGCGGAGCTTTGGCCATTCCCCGGCTGCCGGCAAGGGCTCCGGCGGCCGATGGGCTCGCGCCTCGATCTGTGCGATCAGGCTCTCTTTCCATGAAAGACGGCGAAGCTGCCAGACGCCGAGCGATATCAGAAGGGCGCCAGCCAGAAGGGTAAGAACGGCAGGCCAGACGAGTGAGCAAGATCGCGGCATGGGCCTAGTCTCTAAGACGCCCTTCCTCGGCCTTGTTGCGGTATTGGAGCGCAATGAGTGTCGCCTTGAGCGGCCGCAGCAAGCCGATACAGACAATCAGAGTCAGCGGCAGGAAGATAAGCAGATGGATCCACAGCGGCGGCTCATAGCGCAATTCAGCCCATAACGCGGCTCCGACAACGAGGAACCCGCCCAAAAGACTGACAAATACAGCCGGGCCATCCCCCGAGTCGGCAAAGCCAAAATCCAAGCCGCAAACATTGCAGCGCGGCGCAAGCGACAGAAATCCGGCAAAAAGCCTGCCGCGCCCGCAGCGCGGGCATGACCCGGTAAGCCCCGTCAGAAAGGGCGGCTGGCGATCATACCCGTCATCTGCCTTCATGGGCACATTTGAAGAGAGTTTGGAATTGAACCCGCCCTTTCACATAACCGCAGCAAAAAAGAGCGCATGTCCTGCTTCAATGCTCAATGGCAGAGCTTCCCCATGACCCCCACACATAGATGCAGGCAAAGAGAAACAGCCAGACCACATCGACGAAATGCCAATACCACGCCGCAAATTCAAAGCCCAAATGCTGCTTGCGAGTGAATTGCCCAGCATAGGCGCGCGCCAAACACACCGTCAGGAAAATTGTACCAACAATGACATGGAAGCCATGGAAGCCAGTGGCCATGAAAAAGGTCGAGCCATAGATCGAGCCTTTGAAAGCAAACGGCGCATGGGCGTATTCATAAGCCTGGATTCCGGTGAAGGTCAGGCCAAGGAGAATGGTCAGGATAAGACCAGCCTTCAAGCCGAAGCGGTCGTCATGCAGAAGAGCATGATGCGCCCAGGTCACTGTCGTGCCAGAGGTCAAGAGAATGAGTGTGTTGAGCAGCGGAAAGTGCCACGGATCAAGCACTTCGATTCCCTTGGGCGGCCAGACACCGCCTAGAACCTCGAACCGAGTGTATTGAATCTCCGCGCCGGGAAAGAGGCTCGCGCTGAAAAAGGCCCAGAACCAGGCAACAAAAAACATCACCTCGGATGCAATAAAAAGGATCATTCCATAGCGGTGGCTGATCTGCACCACGCGCGTGTGGAAGCCTCCATGCTCTGCTTCATTGATGACATCCCGCCACCACGAAGACAGCACATAGAGCAGCGCCAGAAGACCCGCGCCGAAGACATAGCTGCCCGGCTTCACGCCGCCGAACGAGACATGCTTCATCCACATAATCGCGCCAACCGCCATGACAAAGGCTGCGGCGGCCCCAAAGATCGGCCATGGGCTCGGATCGACGAGGTGATAATCGTGATTGCGTTTTGCGTGAGCTCCCGCCATTGGAGTGGTTCCCCTCTCGCTTCTCGAGCTTGGTTAAAAACTGCCTCAGACCTCGTGGTCACATCCTTATGGCGCGATCTTGTGGCACGAACCCGTGCCAATCATGATTGCGCCTTATCTCCCGATGCCCTGTGCCGTCTTTGCATGCGCCCGTCAAGGCGACCAAGCGTCCCGGCTCCCAGCGCTCCTTTGCGCAACCGTTCCGCTCTCCGCCGGTTTGGCCGCAAAGAATGTGTAGGACAATGTGATAGTATCGACATTTGCTAGGGCCTCATCCCTTTCGAGCGCCGGATCAAGGAAGAAAACGACAGGCAGCTCAAGCGTCTCTCCAGGCCCAAGCTTTTGCTCGCTGAAGCAAAAGCAGGAGACCTTGTCGAAATAAGCGCCAGCGCTCTCCGGGCTGACATTAAAGGCGGCCCTGCCGGCCGTTTCACGGCCAGACACATTCGTAACTTTGTAATAAATCGTTGCGGTGTCGCCTGTGCGCAGCACGATCTCTGGCCTCTCCGGTTCGAACTTCCACGCCAAACCTGGAGCGACATTGCCGTCGAAACGCACTTTCAGGCTCCGCAGGCCCTTTGTACCGGAAGGCCCGCTTGCAAGCTGGGGCGTGCCAGCATAACCTGTGGCTGCACAAAAATAACGGTAAAGCGGCGCGGCAGCAAAAGCCAATCCTAACATGAAAATGCTTGCAGCAGCCGCAACCCCTGCAACGATATGCTTGCTCCTCCGCTGCGGGCCAGACGTAGTTTCCTGGGCGCCCATGCTCAGCAGGCTCTTAAAACGGCCGGCTGATCACGCCGGGGCCAAGCTTCGCGATGGTCACGGCATAAAACAAGACAACGATACAGCCAATCGCAGCCGCAATCGCCACGTTGCGCTGACGCCTGGATCTCTCTTGCTCCGGCGTTAGCTTCATACCGCCCTGCACATTTTCGTTCATCAATCGGCCGTCCCAACCCAAACCAGACACTAGATGCTCAGAGGACACTAGATGCTCAGAGGCAAAAGCGCGAAAAGCTTCTCGCCTGCTATCTCCGCGAAAAGTAGAAAGAGATAAAGAATGGAAAACCCAAAGAGCTGCATAGCACAGCGGTCTGCCTTCAACCCTGCTCTGCAAAAATAGACGCGCAGCGAGAATCCCACCATCAAGGCGCCGAGGACAAAAGCCAAGAGGCCGTAGGCCAGAGAGGCAATCCCGATAAACCAGGGCAAAAGCCCAAGGGGGGCAAGCAAAACAGCATAGCAAAGAATTGCGCGGCGCGTGCGGTCAGGCCCTTTAACCGAGGGAAGCATCGGAACCCCAGCCGCAGAATATTCGCTTGCCTTCACGAGAGCGAGTGCCCAGAAATGAGCAGGCGTCCACATAAAGATGATCGCAAACAGAATAACGCCCGCAAGCCCCACCTCTCCGCTTGCGGCGGCGTAACCGATCGCAGGCGGCAGCGCCCCCGCGGCGCCTCCGATCACAATATTCTGCGGCGTCGCGCGCTTGAGCCACATCGTGTAGATCACGATATAAAAGAAGATCGTGAAGCCAAGAAGCGCAGCGGCAAGCCAATTCGCAATCACGCCGAGGCAGAAAACAGAAAGAATCGCAAGGGTGAGGCCGAACCCGAGAGCATCATCGCGGGATATCCGGCCAGCGGGGATGGGCCGGTTGCGGGTGCGCCGCATCACGGCGTCGATGTCCGCATCATACCACATATTCAAGGCGCCGGATGCGCCCGCGCCCGCCGCGATGGCAAGAAGTGAAGCGAACCCAATCGTAGGATTGACATGGGCGGGGGCGGCCAATAGCCCAGTGAACGCCGTGAAGATTACCAGAGACATCACGCGCGGTTTGAGAAGCGCGAGATAATCCTTCGGGCTTGCGGTTGAAACCGCAAGACGCGGGGAAAGTCCGCGATCGGTTTGACTGACAAAAGCCATGTCCGGACGATTTCTCCCTAAAGCCGTTATGGAGAGGAGCGCAACCGCTCCCCTCCAAAGACCCCCTCAAGTCTTAATGCTCTGCTCCGCTGATGACCGGCAAAGTTTCAAATTGATGGAAGGGCGGAGGAGATGAGAGCGTCCATTCGAGCGTGGTTGCGCCAGCGCCCCACGGATTATCGCCGGCAACCCTCTTCTTTGCCCAGGCGTCATAGATGATATAGACAAACAGGACCGCGCCGATGCTCGACAAATAAGCGCCGTAAGAAGATATCTCGTTCCATAGCGTGTAAGCATCCGGGTAGTCGATATAGCGGCGAGGCATGCCCGCGAGCCCAAGAAAGTGCTGCGGGAAGAATGTCAGATTCACGCTCACGAACAGAACCCAGAAATGCACCTTCGCGAGCGTTTCGTTGTACATATATCCGGTCATCTTGGGGAACCAGTAATAGAAGCCGGCGAAGATCGCGAATACCGCCCCGAGAGACAGAACATAGTGGAAGTGGGCGACCACATAATAGGTCTCATGCAGCGCGCGGTCTGCGCCAGCATTCGCCAGAACAACGCCAGTAACGCCGCCCATGGTGAAAACGAAGATGAAGCCCACAGCCCAGACCATAGGAGCCCGGAACGAGATGGAGCCGCCCCACATGGTCGCAATCCAGGAGAAGACCTTGATCCCGGTCGGCACGGCAATCACCATTGTCGCAAAGACGAAATAGCGCTGGGCGTCGAGCGACATGCCAACCGTGTACATGTGGTGGGCCCAGACCACGAAGCCCACCATGCCAATGGCGACCATCGCATAGGCCATGCCGAGGTAGCCAAAAATTGGCTTGCGCGAGAAGGTTGAGATGATGTGGCTTATGATCCCAAACGCGGGCAGGATCAAAATGTAGACCTCGGGATGGCCGAAGAACCAGAACAGATGCTGGAAGAGAAGAGGATCGCCGCCGCCTGAGGGATCGTAAAATGTCGTGCCGAAGTTGCGGTCTGTCAGAAGCATGGTGATCGCTCCTGCGAGAACGGGCAGCGTCAGCACAAGAAGAAAGGCTGTCACGAGAATCGCCCAGGCAAAAAGAGGCATCTTATGAAGCGTCATGCCCGGCGCCCGCATATTGAAAATTGTTGTAATGAAATTGATTGCGCCCAGAATAGATGACGCTCCCGCAAGATGCAGCGAGAGGATCACGAAATCCATGGCCGGGCCGGGATTTCCGGTGTTCGCCGATAAAGGCGGATAAAGCACCCAGCCTCCGCCAAAGCCCTTCATTCCTGCCGCGCCTTCCACAAACAGAGAGATCACGAGAAGGGCGAACGAAGCCACAAGAAGCCAAAATGAAATATTATTCATCCGCGGGAAGGCCATGTCCGGAGCTCCGATCATGATCGGAACAAACCAATTGCCAAAGCCGCCGATGAGCGCCGGCATGACCAGGAAGAAGATCATGATCACGCCATGAGCCGTGATCGTCACATTATAGAGATTTTTCGCAAGATCGATGGCCAGCTCGGGCGGAGCGCCATTGAGGAGCTGGGCGACTTGGTTGTAAACCTGAATGCCAGGCTCCTGAAGCTCCATGCGCATCAGGACGGACATGCCGCCGCCAATGAAGCCTGCAATAAGCCCAAAGAGGATGTAGAGGGTGCCAATATCTTTGTGATTTGTCGCGCAAAGGAAACGCCGCCATCCCGTCGGAATAGCGTGTTCTTCATGAAGGTGGGATGTCGTCGCGGGCAACATGTGGCTCCTCGAATTCTTAAGAGATCTTGCCGCCGGCTAGTGTTTCGCGCCGGCCTCGCCGTTGGCTGCGATATGAAGGGGCGCGGGCCCTGCTGAAGCAAACTTCCGCCTCGCCTCGGCAAGCCATGCCTGATAGGCCTCCTCGCTCACGACCCGGAAGGCAATGGGCATGTCGGCGTGATCCTTGCCGCAAAGCTTGGAGCATTGGCCATAATAAACGCCCTCCCGCTCGGCCTTAAACCAGGTCTCGTTCATCCGGCCCGGAATTGCGTCGATCCTCACGCCAAACGATGGGATCGTGAAGGAGTGGATCACGTCTGCCGCCGTCACTTGCAAACGCACGACTTTTCCGACTGGAACCACAGCTTCGTTATCAACGGAGAGAAGGCGGATATCGCCGGGCTTAAGCTCGGAGCTTGGAATCATTATCGAATCAAATTCGAATCCCCCGCCCTGATCGGCCGGGTATGTGTAGGTCCAGTACCACTGCTTCCCCGTTGCCTTCATCGTCATGTCCGCCGGCGGCAGGGTGACCTGATGAGTCAGCAAGCGGAAAGAAGGGATTGCAATCACAACAAGGATCATCACCGGCACAACGGTCCAGGTCACCTCGAGAGCGGTATTGTGGCTCGTGCGTGTCGGCACCGGGTTGGCTTTTTCGTTAAAGCGGAAAATGACATAGACCAGCAGCCCCAAAACAAGGGCGCAGATTGAAACGATGATGGGAAGCAGGACCCAATTATGAAAGAATGCTGTTTCGTGCGCGATCGGTGTGACAGCCTCCTGAAGCCCGATCTGTCCAGGCAAAGGCTGGCCTTGGGCCAAAGCCGCAGCGGGCACAAATGCTGCGGCTGCGAAGCCTTGCTTTAAGACCCCGGCGCCAAAGGCATTCAAGAGCCGCGCGGCCAGCCAGCCAGATCTCCTAACCGATGCGGCCGGCTGCGGCCGGTGAAGCACGCCAAGCATTCTTCCCTCGCTGATGTTCGACGGTGGCCAAGGGGTTCAAAAACACAATCGCCTTGGCCGCGCAACCTCTTGCATTGCGGCATAAACGCGCGTGGAACGCCTGTGCGGTGCAGCCATGCGCCTTTGGCTGTCCTCCCTTTACCGCGCCGCATATCGCTAAGGTATCGCACGCCGCAAAGCCGGCATGCAGCATAGCTAGCGAGTCTGCTCCTGGCAGAGCGCCTTGCCGCCTCCGGCAATGCCTTCAAGCGGCATTGGCAATGGGGCGACCCTCCCAATCCCGCGGCGGCGAAGAGTCTCTATGAGTTCCCGCGGCGGCGCGGCCATTCCTGTAAAGACCGCTACGTCCGGCACCGCTGGCGGCTCCTTCGGCAGGAAAAGCCCAAGCTGCTCATGCAAGACTTGAGCCGTGCGGCGGGCAATCGCCGGCGCAGGATCGATCCAAGAAACGGGCCAAGGGGCAAGACGCTCGAAATGGCCCAGGAGGAGGGGATAATGCGTGCAGGCGAGCACGATACAATCCGTGCGGCGGCCGTCCTCTGCACGGAAGGCCGGCATGATTTCGGCCAAGACCGCCGCGTCGGGCACGTCATGCCCATGCATGAAAGTCTCGGCTAGAGGCGCAAGACGCGCCGATCCGGTGAGGGTCACCGAGCAATTGGCTGCATAAGCGCGCACGAGTTCGCGCGTATAGTCCCGCGCCACGGTTCCAGGCGTTGCAAGGACGGAGATGAGGCCCGACCGCGAAAGGCTTGCGGCGGGCTTGATGGCGGGCACGGTGCCGACAAAAGGCGTGCCTGGAAAGCGCGCCCGCAAATGAGGCAGCGTGACTGTCGATGCCGTATTGCACGCAATAACGATGACATCCGGCGCAAAGAGGGCGGACAGCCGCTCAATGACCGTCAAGACCCTGGCGACAAGCGCGTCTTCCCCAAGCTCGCCATAAGGGAAAGCGGCATCGTCCGCTGCGTAGATGAAATGCGCGCCCCGGATGAGCCTGGCTGCTTCCGCATAAACCGTTAGGCCGCCAAGGCCCGAATCGAAGATTAAGATTTTTGGCGTAGAAGCCATGAACAAAGCCAGGGTATCCGGCCGCATGCAGAGGCCAAATTCACTTCAGGAGCTTGGAATCTGTCCGAGGATAAAGGCAGATTTTGGTTAATGCCTGATTGAGCGCAAATTTGGGAAGCCCGCGATAGCCTTGCATGAAGATCAGCCATGCGTGATGCTGAGCTCGTGGAAACCCGGGTGCCCGCCCGCCTGGACCGGCTGCCATGGGGGCGGTTTCACACCCTTGTCGCCGCCGCGCTTGGGATCACCTGGGTGCTCGACGGGCTTGAGGTCACCATCGCGGGAGCTGTTGCAAGCGCGCTCACTGCAAGCCCAAGCCTCCGCTTCCGCGAATCCGATGTGGGGCTTGCGGCAAGCTTTTACCTTGCAGGCGCTGTGACTGGCGCTCTCGGCTTTGCCTGGCTGACCGACAGGCTTGGCCGCAAGCCTATGTTTTTTCTCACCTTGGGGCTTTATCTCAGCGCCGCAGGGGCCACGGCCCTGAGCTGGAATCTCGAAAGCTTCTGTTTCTTCCGTTTTCTGACCGGCGCCGGGATCGGCGGTGAATACAGCGCCGTGAACTCCACGATTCAGGAAATGATCCCCGCCCGTTACAGGGGATTGACGGACCTTGCCATCAACGGCTCATTTTGGATCGGAGGCGCCATAGGGGCGGCCGGGGCGCTCATTCTGCTCGATCCGGGCCGGCTCGGCCCTGATACCGGCTGGCGGATTGCGTTTCTCCTTGGCGCCTTGTTCGGACCTGTCATCTTATTGTTCAGGAGATGGATCCCTGAAAGCCCCCGCTGGCTCGCCACACATGGGCGTGAAGCCGAAGCGGAAAAAATAGTCGATGACATCGAATCCGGTTTCCTTCGGCGCGGCATCGGCCTCGCAGAAGCCGCCTCGCTTGCGCCCCTGATCCTCCGCCCACGCCGCGCAACGCCCTTGAGCCAGGTTTTTCAAACTCTTTTTATCACCTTCAGGACGAGAACCTTTGTCGCGCTATCGCTTATGGCGGCGCAGGCGTTCTTTTACAATTCCATCTTCTTTACCTACGCGCTCGTCCTGACAAACTTCTATGGCGTCCCGGCAGCCGAAGCGGGCTGGCACGTTCTTCCTTTCACCTTGAGCAATGTGCTTGGCGCGCTCGCCCTTGCGCCGTTTTTTGACTCTGTCGGGCGCAAGCCCATGATCGCTATAACCTATGGGGTTTCCGGAGTGCTTCTTGCGGCAGGCGGATTCTTATTCGCCCGCGGCCTGCTCGGCTTAACAGAGCTGACAGCAGTTTGGACGGTCGTGTTCTTTTTTGCATCTCCGGCAGCTGGCGCCGCCTACTTGACAGCATCGGAGAACTTTCCCGTGGAAATCCGCGCTATGGCAATTGCTTTTTTCTTTTCGATCGGCACGGCCATTGGAGGCGTGGCCGCACCATATCTCTTCGGCAAGCTCATCGAGACCGGGTCTCGCATGAGCCTCTTCGGCGGCTATTTGCTGGGAGCAGGGCTGATGATTGCAGCCGGGGTCATCATGCTGGTCTGGGGTGTAGCAGCCGAACGCAAACCTCTTGAGGCGGTGGCTCCGCCATTGTCCTCGGTAAAGAAGTGACCGCGGTTTAACCGCTCATCGAAACATTGCTGGAAGCCATTTCCGCTTTGTGCCCGCTGCGTTAAACAGGGGCGGAATTAATCCGGCGCTCCCCCCTGGAAAGGCGCATGCGATGGCGGGTTCAGGAAAATTTAAGGTTTTCGAGGCGCTGACACGGACAAAGCCGGTCGAGCAGCTCCAGGCTGAAACCGGCAAGGAAGGCCAGTTCCGGCGGGTCCTCGGCCTCTGGCAGCTCACAGGCATCGGCCTTGGCGGCCTTATCGGCGCTGGAATCTTTGTGCTGACAGGCGTCGTCGCCGCGACTCAAGCAGGCCCGGCCGTATCGCTCTCTTATGTGATCGCTGGCGTAGCGAGCGCGGCAGCCGCTCTCTGTTATGCCGAATTTGCCGGGATGATCCCTGTTGCGGGCAGCGCATACACCTATGGATATGCAGCACTCGGCGAACTCGTTGCCTGGGTGATCGGCTGGGATCTGCTGCTTGAATATGCGCTCGTCGTCGCTGTCGTGTCGATCGGCTGGTCGGGCTATTTGCAAGCCCTGCTCGGCACTTTTGGGCTTGCCCTGCCCGTTTGGGCAATGGGTGCTGCCGGGACTGGCGCAGGACATGCCGTCGACCTTGCTGCGATACTCGGATGTATCTGCGTTGCTGCCTTGCTCACCTTACGTATCGAATGGGGCGCCCGGTTCAACACAGTCATGGTTGCCACGAAAATTGCCGCGGTCCTACTCGTGATCGCGGCTGGCCTGCCGCATGTCAACCCTGCCAACTGGCACCCGTTCATGCCTTTTGGATTTGGCGGCGTGGCCGAGGGGGCTGCCGTCGTTTTCTTTGCCGTCTTTGGCTACGATACGCTCACAACTGCCGCCGAGGAGGCGCGCGATCCCCAGCGGCAGCTTCCGCGCGCCGTTCTGCTTTCCCTCGGTATCTCCCTTACCCTTTATATCGCAATGTCCCTCGTGCTGACGGGGATCGTGCGTTACGATACGCTCAACAATGCAGCACCGGTTGCCTCGTCTTTCACGGCCATCGGCATGCCTTGGGTGACGATCGCCGTCTCAGGGGCGGCGGTTGCTGGAATCGTAAGTGTGATGCTTGCGTTCCTCCTGGGCTGCGCCCGCATTTGGTTTGCGATGAGCAGAGACGGGCTTCTTCCTGCATGGTTTGCGCAGGTGCATCCCCGTTTCCGCACGCCCCACCGTCCGACTCTTATTGCGGGAATCCTCACCGCTGCCGTTGCAGGCGTTTTCCCCATCAAGGAGATTGCGCAGCTCGTGAATATTGGAACGCTGTCAGCTTTTTCCATCATCTGCCTCGCGGTGATCGTTCTCCGCCGGACGAAACCCGCTGCCAGACGCACCTTCCGCACGCCCCTCGTGCCCTGGATCCCTCTTGCCGGAATCTGTTTCTCCGCGTGGCTCTTATCCAAGCTTCCTGCCGCAGCGTGGCAGCTTTTTCTTCTCTGGATGGTTCTCGGGCTCGCGATTTACTTTTCCTACGGCATCCGTCACAGTGCTCTTGCGCGCTTTAAACCGCGAGGCTCCGCAGAGGAGCGCAGCTAAAAGTGCGGGCAGAAGCTGGCAGGCTCAGGGCCCAGGGCAGATCTGCCGGTAGATTTTGGCTAGCTTGGCATAATTTCTGCGCGCGTCGAGATTCGCCGCCGCAAATTTTTGCGCTGCGGCCGCCATGTTGCGCCTTGCCGGCGCATCCCGTTTGAGCTGCAGCAAGGCCTCAACAATGGCATGAGCCGATCCCGGCTGGACCAAGAGCCCTGTCTCTCTATCAGTCACAAATGCCGTCATTGACGGCGTGCCCGCGCACACAGGAACGGCGCCGGCCGACATCGCTTCGAAAAGAGCCATTGGAACGCCGGCCATGCGCACCGCTGGAAAAATAAGCGCATCGTAGTTTTGAAGAATCGCGCGCCGTTCAGAGGAGGGCAGCGCGCCCCGGTATCTGACGAACGCCTTGCGCTGCGTCAGCTCCAGCAGGCTGGGCAGCAACTCGCCATCGCCAAAAAAATCGACATCGACCTCGTCGAAATAGGTGAGTCTCCGGCATGCCGCCATCAAAGTTGTGAGCCCATCTTCCGCCCTCATGGGACCCATAAAGGCGGCCTTTAGCCGGCCCTCCACCGCATCCGCGCCCCGGGGCGGGGAAGAAGCAGATTTGCTGGTGCCGTTGCAGATGACTTTAGCCTTCCCCTCAAGACCAGGGTATGCCTTCCCGAAGAAGGCAAGCTCGGTCCGGCTGACAAGAACAATATGATGGGCGAGCCGGATAAGAAGCGCCGCTGCGCGCCAAGCAAAAGGGGATGGCGGCTGGCGGACGGGCACTGTCCCGTGAATATGGAGCACGATTGGCCTGGAACGGGCGCGCGCGCCCGCAGCGATCGCCAAGTCGCGAATCACGGCCCTTGGTCTCATCGCGGTATTAAGGTGCAAAATATCGAACTGCGCCGTCAAGACTGTCAAGACGGCTTGCCCTGATTTTAGCAGCGCAGCAACGGGCCGCGCGAGGCGCCCTGTTTTCGGGCCCGGGCTTGTCTCTATGGGGAAGAATTGAACCGCATCGCAAGGCACCGCCTGGATGATTGCATCGACAGCCAAGGAAATGTCATCCGAATTTCCAGCGGCATCGCTCGATGACGTTGAAACGAGAACCTTGATCATTGTTGCCCGGATCAGCGTTATGCTGGAATTATTGGTGACACGCCTCGCCTGGCAAATCCAGGAAAAAGCCTTGGCTCACGCTTCGGCCTCGGACGAGCGGCGAATGCTAAGCCCGGTTGGACTCCTAATTAACGACTGGCGTATGAGTGAGGATCTCATCCGCTTATGGCGCAAGGCTTGCCAAGAGGCTGCATAAATGCTCTCACGGTCTTGCTGGATCGATTCCCCCGTTTCCCGGGAATGATTTCAAAGAATGGGCTCAGCCAAGTCAGGGAGCACCCGAATGACGGATGCCAACGATCCCAAGGAGGAGGCTGTCCGGCTCGCCGGACGTTTCGGGCATGTCCGGGATGCGCATCAGCGGGAGCTTGCGGAGGACTATGTCGAACTCATCGCCGACCTCATCGAACAGAGAGGCGAAGCGCGCGTTGTGGATCTGGCCGGCTGCCTTGGCGTAACGAATGCAACAGTCAACAACGCGATCCAGAGGCTGCGGCGCGAAGGCTTGGTGACCAGCAAGCCCTACCGCTCGATCTTCCTGACCGAGCAAGGCCGGGAGCTGGCTGAAGCCTCACGCGAGCGCCACCGCGTCGTCCGCGAATTTCTGATTGCGCTTGGCGTTGATGCCGGGACTGCTGATACCGATGCGGAAGGGATCGAGCATCACGTGAGCGAGGCAACTTTGGAGGCTTTCCGCAGCTTTCTTTCCTTGCATCGCAGGAGCGGTTGAAGAAAGAGGCGCCGCCACGGGCGCCTGGATCTATTCATTGGCCGCGCTGCGGTGCGGCTTCTGGACCGGAAGGGAAAACACTTTTGCCGTGGTTCCACGCTGGCCGAAGCGAGCATAAAGCGCGGGCAGGACGAGGAGGGTCAGCAGCGTCGAACTCACCAGCCCTCCGATCACTACCGTCGCAAGCGGCTTTTGCACTTCAGCCCCGGTCCCCGTTGCAAAAGCCATGGGCACGAAGCCGAGCGAGGCAACGAGCGCCGTCATCGCAACAGGCCGCAAGCGGTTGAGGGCGCCCTGGTAAATGGCGGGCATCAACGGCATCCCTTGCAACGTGAGCTGCTTGATCGAGGTCAGCATCACGAGACCATTCAGCACGGCGACTCCGGAGAGCGCAATGAAGCCGACCGCTGCCGAGACAGAAAAGGGCATGCTCCGCAGCCACAAGGAGATGATCCCCCCCGTGAGGGCCAACGGCACAGCGCTGAAAACGATGAGCGCGTCGCGCGGGCTTCCAAGGGCCGTGAAGAGAAGCAGATAGATTAGGAAAAAACAGCCAGGAACCACGACCATAAGGCGCTGGCGCGCTGCAGCAAGATTCTCGAACTGGCCGCCCCACTTTGTCCAATATCCTGCCGGAAGCTTGACATTCTGGGCGACCTTTTCCTGCACCTCGGCTGCCAGAGAGGCAATGTCGCGCCCCCGCACATTAGCCGTGACAACAACCCTCCGCTTGCCATTTTCACGCGAGATTTGATTGGGGCCCTCACTCACATCAAACCGCGCAATCTGCTTCAGCAGCACGGCAGGCGCGCGCCCTGCCGGACCCGCGCCGGCCGGCAGCGGGACAGGCAGATTCTTCAGCGCTTCGAGGTTCGCCCGGACTTCATCGCTTAGCCGGACAATGATCGGGAAACGCCGGTCGCCTTGAAACAGGATTCCGGCGTCTTGCCCCCCGACCGCTGCCCCGATCACGTCCTGCACCGCCGAAATGCTCAAGCCAAGACGGGCGGTCTCAGCCTTGTCGATTTTGATCTCTAGAAATGGCAGGCCTTCGACCTGTTCGACTTTGACGTCTTCAGCCCCGCGCGTTCCGCGCAATATCGCCGCAATATGATTTGCTGCTTTCAGCAGCGGCTCAAGCTCTTCGCCAAAGACTTTGACCGCGATATCGCCGCGGACACCCGCAATCAATTCATTGAAGCGCCATTGGATTGGCTGTGAGAATTCGTAAACATTTCCCGTCAAGGGCTGGAGGGCCTCCTCGATCTGGCGCTGTAGCTCTTCCTTAGGCAAATGCGGATCCGGCCATTCTTCCCTAGGCTTTAGCATGATGAAAGTGTCTGAAGTATTCGGCGGCATCGGATCTGTTGCCGCTTCGGCCGTCCCGGTTTTTGAGAATACATGTGCAACCTGAGGAAATTTCCTGATTGTCTTCTCGACTTTGAGCTGCATGGCCTGCGATTGCGTGAGGGACGTGCCCGGGATGCGCAAAGCGTTCATGGCGATATTTTTCTCGTCGAGCGTTGGAACGAACACCTGCCCAAGCTGGGTGAAGAGGAGGCCCGCCCCGGCAAACAGCGCAAGCGCAGCGCCGGCCACAGGCAGCGGTGCCCGGATGACACGGTTTAGCGCGGGCTCATAAACTGCCTTCAGCCACTGGACGAGACGGTTCTCCTTCTCATGAATATGGCCGGTGATTGCTATCGCAATTGCTGCGGGCACGAAGGTTAGCGACAAAACGAAAGCGCAAGCGAGAGCAATGATGACCGTAAGAGCCATCGGCTCAAACATTTTTCCTTCAATGCCGGTGAAGGTGAGAAGCGGCACATATACGAGGATTATTATGAGCTGACCGAAAACGGAAGGCTTGATCATCTCCTCGGATGATTTGATGACGGTATCGAGCCGCTCCGGATCGCTAAGCATGCGCCCAAGAGCTTGCTGACGCTCGGCCAAGTGTCTGAGGCTGTTTTCCGTAACGATAACGGCGCCATCCACAATCAGCCCGAAATCGAGCGCGCCTAGGCTCATGAGATTTGCGCTGATGGCGCCCTCCACCATGCCCGTCACTGTCAAGAGCATCGCAATGGGAATGACAAGCGCCGTGATCAGCGCGGCCCGGAAATTCCCAAGCAATAAAAAAAGGACGAGAATCACCAGGAGAGCGCCTTCAGCGAGATTCTTGCTCACTGTTTTGATGGTGGCATCCACGAGCAGTGTCCGGTCCAGAACCGTCTCGACTTCAATGCCCGGCGGCAGAGTGGGCCTGATTTCATTCAATTTCGCACCGACAAGGGCTGAAACGGTGCGGCTATTGCCCCCGATTAGCATCAGGGCTGTGCCAATAACCGCCTCCTCGCCATTCTGGCTCGCGCTTCCGGTGCGCAGCTCCCGGCCAATCCTCACCTCAGCGATATCTTTGACGCGCACAGGGACGCCGCCGCGCGCCGCAACGACGACATTACGGATCTCTTCCTCACTTTGGAGCCGCCCGGTCGAACGGACTGAATACGATTCGCCCTTGTCTTCGATATAGCCCGCGCCGCGATTACGGTTGTTATTGTCAATCGCTGCAGCAAGATCAGCAAAAGAGATATCGAGGCCAAAAAGTTTTGCCGGGTCCGGCTGCACATGGTATTCTTTCCGGTAGCCCCCGATCGAATCGACGCCTGCAACGCCGGGCACCGTCCTGAGCAGCGGGCGAATGATCCAATCCTGCACGGTGCGGAGATAGGCTGTGCGCTCAAGCCCGGTCGTCAGGCGCTCGCCCTCAGGTGTTAGATAGCTTCCGTCACTTTGCCAGCCTGGTTTGCCATCCAGCACAGAAGCTCCATCTTCCGGCCGCTTATAGCGGACGGACCACATGTAAATTTCTCCCAAACCGGTTGAAACGGGCCCCATGCGCGGCTCGGCGCCTGCCGGCAGGATGTCTCTCGCCCCGCTCAGCCGCTCATTGATCTGCTGGCGCGCGAAGTAAATATCCACATTGTCGGCGAAGACTGCAGTGATTTGCGAAAAACCATTGCGCGAAAACGAGCGCGTGTACTCGAGCCCTGGAATTCCGGCGAGCGCGGTCTCAAGCGGATAAGTGACCTGCTTTTCCATATCCGCCGGTGACAGCGCGGGCGCAATTGTATTGATTTGCACTTGCTTGTTTGTGATATCCGGCACCGCATCAATGGGCAGCGCTGCCAAAGACCAAGCGCCAAAAGCCGCTGCAGCAAGAGTAAGCAGCGCAACAAGCCATCGCTGGCGGATTGAAAAGGTAACAAGCTGCGCGATCATGATAATGTCCCGCGTTATTCGCTCTCAATAGAGCCTTTGCCCAGCTCGGCTTTCAGCAGAAAGGTGTTTGTGATTGCGATCTCTTCACCGGCAGAAAGCCCCGAGATGATCTCGACAGCCTCGCCGTCCGACCTGCCAGTGACCACCTTGCGCTTCTGAAATCCGCCCGGCGTGCGGACAAAGACGGCTTGCTCTCCCCTGATCGTCTGAAGAGCCTCTCTTGGAACAATAACGTCCACAGCCTCGGTCTGGATTTGAATGCTCGCCGTCACAGCTGCCCCCGGGCGCCAAACAAGCGACTCATTGTCGAGCTCTCCAATGATGCGAGCAGCGCGCGTCTCCGGGTTAATCAAGGGGCTGACAAATTTGATCCGCCCTTTTCCCGTCTTTCCGCCTCTTCCGCTTGTAATTGTCAGGGGCTGGCCTTCTTCGACGAGATCGAGATCAGCCGTCGGCACCGACAGCTCGATCCAGACCGTTGTGAGATCAGCGACCGTATAAAGATCCGAAGGATCGCCTTGGCT
>DASRYK010000115.1:0-7247 GCA_035687205.1 Methylocella sp.
CGGGTCAAGACCGCGCTCCCGCCGTTCAGAATACGGAGGGGGGCGCCGTCAGGATTAATAGGCCCGGTCCCGCAGGACTTCGAGACAGGTCCGGAACAGGATGCTGATATCGAGGCCAAATGACCAGTTGTCGATATACCAGAGGTCGAGTTTCACACGCTCGCGCATCAGATCAGCGGAGCGGGTCTCTCCGCGTAACCCCTTGACCTGCGCCCAGCCTGTCATCCCAGGCTTGACCAGATTGCGGGATCCGTAATCGGCTATGAGCGCTGTATACTCCAAGTCATGAGCCACCGCATGCGGCCGGGGGCCGACCAGGGACATATCGCCCCTTAGGACGTTGAAGAGCTGGGGAAGCTCATCAATGCTGGAACGGCGGAGGAACCGTCCAACGCGCGTGACACGGTGATCTCCCCGGGAGGCCTGGGTGATCGCCGGGCCATCCTCGAGCACCGTCATCGTCCGGAATTTGAAGATCACAAACTCCTTCGAATTCAGCCCTGCGCGGCGCTGCCGGAATATGACTGGGCCCTCGCTGTCGAGTTTGATGGCGATCGCGGTCAGCACGAAAAGGGGCCAGAGAATGGCCAGCGCCGTCAGGGAGACGGCAATGTCCAATAGCCTTTTGGCGGCGCGCTCGGCAGGCGTCAGGCTCGGCCTCTTGACTCTCACCGGAAAAACGCGGGCGGGCAAGATCCGGCGCTGGCCTGGGCTTTCCCCTTCGCCGAGCATAGTCCTGATATTCCGGTCCGGGAGGAGAGAGACCGCATGCGGCGAGGCGCGAAGATGTGTCTTGAGCGCCTCGAATGTCTCCTGACTGTTCCAGGAGAGGACCAAAAGAAACTCGGCGGCGCCAAATTCCTGTGCCGCGGCAGCTGCGCGTCCAGCATAAGCCTGGATCTCGCCGGACCGGCGCGCAGGCGCTGCGGGAATGGCTACTCGGCAGACCTCCGATAGGCCGAAGCTTTGCAATAGAGCCTTGGCGCTTAATCCCGCAAGCTCGACAGGCTCTCCAATGGTCACAACGGGGCGGCCCGCGACCCGTCCCGCCGAGAGTAACGCACGGCTCGCTTTGGCAAAAAGGAAACGGGTTAGACTCAAAGCAATAAGTTGCGGAAGCGTCGCCATGATCAAAGGCCAGGGCGCAAAGTCCAAATCATCTTTGAGAAAAAGCAAAAAAGCCGCGATCGCGGCAGAGACAGCCGCCCAAATGCCGATCACCCGGCCAAAATGCTGAAGCGGGGAGAGCAGCGCTGGAAATGTGTAAAGGCCATATACTTTCGCGCCATAAGCAAACAGGAGGCCCGAGACAGCCCCGGTGCCAATTGCGGCGCCAAGCGTTGCTGGAGGGTCAAACCAAGAGCAATGACACACAAGCCCATTGAAGGCGGTGATAACTACAATAACGAAGAACTCGGCTGCACCCGCCGCTGTCTCCATTGTCTGATATGAGATTTTGGATCTGCCGGATACGCGAGAAACTTTAGTTGTTCGAATCTGTGATTCTATATTGTTCAACAGCGTTCCGGTCAAACGGCTCAATAACATCCTGACCCCTCTCAAATCCTGACCATTGAAGGCTCAGCTAAATAATTACATTTATGCAGACAAATTGATTGAATATTTCTCCTTCTATCATCAAATTATGTCATTCTCAACCACTGCGCCCCTCATGCGAGCCGCATGGGCCTGCTTCACCGCGTGCCAATGCGGCACAAACGCGCTCTTAGAGCCGGGAAAAACCGCGCAAATTTTCCCGCAAATGCCAAAAAGAAGGAGGATCTTGCCAAGATGCCGCAGGCTTGATGAAAAAAACCATCCGGTGCGGCAAGCTGTCTCAGGGGTTAGCATTGATCCATAAAGGACTCTGGCTTTGCTTTATAGCCAGCGCCGCGCTTTCCGCAAGTGCCTGGGCGAGAGACGCCTGTGCAGCGGAAGAGATTGGGCTCCAGCCGAAAAGAGGGGTCAAGACTGTCTCAGACGAGATGAGCCCGCCGCCGGATAGTGGGGCGTCCGGAGGCGAGTGGCGGCGTGTCCCGGGGGGCGAAGCAGGCTCCCGGAAAGGCGGGGCTGCCATTTTGAAAACGGCCGATTTCGAACGCTCGGATTCAAGACTCGCCGGCCTGATGCTGCGATGCGCACTCGAAGGGATCGAGGCGGTCATCGTTGTCGTCGAGCCTTTTCCGCCCCATGCTCAGCCAGAAGTCAGTCTGCGCACGCCCGCAGGTGAGGGCCGCTTCACCGGCGGCGTGATCCCGACCGGAGCAGGCATCCGCCTGCCGAAGGAGGCCGCAGCCCTCATCACAGGCGCGCCGGAAGGCCGCAGCTTGGACATCCGCGTCACTGCGGATGGTGAAACTTTCGGCGGCGCCGTCGGCTTGACGGGCCTTATGAAGGCTTTGGGGTGGCTCACCGCGGAATGTGTTCAAAAATAAGGCTTTACCTTAGGGATATTTTCGGGAGATACTATAAAATTAAAGATAAGCGCTCATCGCAACGTAAAGCGTTCAAGAAGTAAATAAGCCGGGAAACGGCATAGGGAGGCATCGAAAATGGAAATCCTGCTCACTGGGGGCGCACTTGGCGCTTTGCTTGGAAGATTCTTCAAGGTCCTGATCCTTGTCCCCGTCACCGGGCTCGCGGCTGGCCTGCTTCTGATGGAATGCGAATTTGCGGGATCGACCTTTGCCGAGTCTCTTTTTGGCGTTGCCCTCCTGATCGCCAGTCTTGAAGCTGGATACCTCACTGGGGTCCTTTCGACTGACATTCCGCTTGCGTTAAAAGCGGTTGGCGGCTCCCGCTGCCAGGCGGCTCAGCCCGCGCCGGAGGAAATCAACGCCGCCTGAAAGCGCAATCCAGCCGCGGCCCTAGAGAGCGAAGTCTCCTGCAGCGGCGCCTCAGGCAGAGGGCGCTGGAGGCGGCAGCCGAAAGGCGCAGCCTCAGCGCTGCTCCGGCATAGCTCTTGCCATAGCCAGGTCACGCGAGCTCAAGCCAGTGCCGGCCCGCTGCCTTTTGATTGGTCTTCTGCAAGAGCTTGAATGAAGGGGCAGGCCGCTTTGGAATCGCCCGTGCCGCATTGATGCAGCAGAAATTCCAGGGCTTCCCGCATCGCTTTCAGGTCAGCAAGTTTACACTCGATGAGAGCAAGCTTTTGCGCCGCGAGCTTACGGGTATCCGCGCAACACTCTGCGCCCTCGTGCCGCAATAGAATCAGGATTTCGTCGAGCGTGAACCCGAGCGCCTGAGCCCGCTTGATGAAGCGGATCCGCTTTGCCATATCAGCAAAATAGTGGCGGCATCCGCCAGGCGGCTTGCTGGGCTCTTCGAGCAAGCCTCGCTGCTGGCAGTAGCGAACCGTCTCGACATTGACGCCTGCGATCGCTGCGAGCTGCCCAATCGTGAGGCTTCAACTCATGGAATTGGCCCTTGATTCCATAGCATAGTAAGACGCTTAGAGTAATATTAGAGTAATAACGGAAATCAACAGGCAGGGATTTCATTATGGCCCGATGGAGCGCGAAAAGCTCGCTGATCGCCGGGACAGCCGCCGCTTTCGGCGCCTCACTCTGCTGCGTCGCGCCGCTCGTTCTTCTCACGCTGGGGATTGGCGGAACCTGGATTTCGAGCTTGACGGCGCTTGAGCCCTACCGTCCCCTATTCGTTGGTCTTACGCTCCTTTTCCTCGGCTTGGCGTTCCGGGGTCTTTATCTTGCCCCCCAGGCCTGCACACCTGGCTCTTACTGCGCGGATCCGCGCATCATGAGACGCCAGCGCTTGACCTTTTGGATGGTTGCCGTGCCGCTGCTTGGCCTCTTGGCTATGCCTTGGGCCGCGCCGTTCTTCTACTGAAGGGAGTTCCAAGATGCGCCGTTTCTTCCTTGCTGCTGTGCTCGGGCTTGCGCCTTTTTCAGCTTTCGCCGGCGCGCCACAGACCGTGACCCTCGCAGTTAAGAACATGACCTGCGCCCTTTGCCCCATCACGGTCCGGAAGGCGCTCGAAAAAGTGCCAGGCGTGGCGAGCGTCAAGGTTGACCCTGGGACAAGCTCGGCGACGGTGACTTTCGATCCGGACAAGTCCGATGCAGCCGCCCTTATGAAGGCGGCGGCGGAGGCAGGCTATCCGGCGTCTCTTAAGTAAGCAACAGGAGCCGGTCATGCCGCTTGGCGATATTGACCCTGCCTTGAGCCTTATGGGCGAATTCGGCCAGATCACGCATGGGACTGTGCGGCATATCGGCGAAATGCGGCAGGCCGCGGTTTTCACCGAAGGGGCGGTGCCTGCCCGCCTGAAGGCGCTCGCGGCGATGCTTTGGGCCGTCTCGGCGCGTTGCGAGCCTTGCTTTACGTTTTATGTCCAGCAAGCGCACCGTCTCGGCGCAACCAAGGCGGAGATGGGAGAGTTCCTCGCCATCGCTTCTACGATGGGCGGCTGTGTGGGCGAGATGTGGGCTTTGAAGGCTTTCAAAGCTTACAAGGACCACTCAGAGGGGAAGGAATCCGCCCGGGGCGCGAGTGAGCCGGGCTGCTGCGCCTCGCCTTGAGCCGGAGCGCCGCGGCCGCTCCGGTTTTTGCAAGACAGCAAAATCGAACGCCGATGGCACGCGGTTGACTGGCAGTGCCGGGGCGCTGCCCGGAAGGGGCGCGACGTTCCATGTGGCGCGCTTACCTGACACGGCTTGAGCCCCTTCTTTGATCCGTCAATGGCAGAGTTTACTGTGCATTTGCGCTCAGTGCAAAGCGCCCCGGTCCCGCTTTCGTTATACTTGCGCCCGGCGCTGCAAGCTGCCCCAAACCAAGCGGAGGGACGGAAACCCCGCGATGTTCTCCAAAATCCTGATCGCCAGCCGCGGCGAGATCGCTTGCCGGATCATCATGACCGCCCACAGGCTCGGCATAGAAACAGCCGCGGTTTACTCCGATGCGGACCGGGGCGCGCTGCATGTTGAGAAAGCCGGCGAAGCCTTCGCCATCGGCTCCGCGCCCGCGCGGGAAAGCTATCTCGATGGCGGCAAGATTTTGGAAGCGGCGCTGCGCTGCGGGGCTGAGGCCATCCACCCCGGCTACGGCTTCCTTTCGGAGAACGCGGATTTCGCCGAGGCCTGCGCAGGCGCGGGCATTGTCTTTATCGGGCCGCCCGCGAGCGCGATGCGGGCGATCGGAAATAAAGCGCGGGCCAAGGCGCTGATGGAGGAGGCTGGCGTCCCTCTCCTTCCCGGCTATCATGGCACAGGCCAGAGCGAGGCGCTTCTTGCAGAAGAAGCCCAAGCACTCGGCTATCCGGTCCTGATCAAGGCGGCAGCGGGCGGAGGCGGCAAGGGGATGAAGATTGCCGCAAGCCCGGCGGATTTTGCGCGCGAGCTTGCCAGCGCCAAGCGCGAGGCGCTTGCAGCCTTTGGCGACGATAGGGTGATCATCGAGAAGTATCTCACCCTTGCGCGCCATGTCGAGGTGCAGATCTTCGCCGATGCACAGGGCAATTTCGTCCATCTCTTCGAGCGCGACTGCTCGATCCAGCGCAGGCATCAGAAGATTATCGAGGAGGCGCCAGCGCCGGAGCTGCCCGAAAAGGTTAGCAAGGCCTTGCGCGAGGCGGCGCTCTCTGTCGCGCGTGCAGCTGGATACATTGGCGCGGGCACCGTGGAGTTTCTCTATTCTCCCGCTGTGGAAGCCTTTTACTTCCTCGAGATGAACACGCGGCTCCAGGTCGAGCATCCAGTGACGGAGATGATCACCGGCACTGATCTCGTGGAATGGCAGCTTCATGTTGCGGCGGGCGGCGCGCTTCCTCTCAAACAGGAAGACATCCGTTCTGGAGGGCATGCTGTCGAGGCGCGGCTTTATGCCGAGGACCCGGCGCGCGGCTTCCTGCCGCAGCCAGGGCGTATCGAAAGGCTCGATTTTCCGTCCGCTGAGCCAGGGCTGCGGATCGACACAGGGGTCCGGGCGGGCGATACGATCCCTCCCGACTACGATCCGATGATCGCGAAAGTGATCGCCTGGGGGCCTGACAGGGACAAGGCCATTGCGCGGCTTAGGGGCGCTCTTTCGCGCATTTGCGTGGCGGGCGTCACCTGCAATCTCGATTTGCTGCGGGCGATCGCCGCGGATTCCGCCTTCCATGCCGGGCCTCCGGATACGGAGTATATCGCGCGCCATGGCGCAGCGCTTCTGCCTGTCCCCGAGTCAGCCAGCCGCGAGGCGCTTGCCCTTGCGGCGGCAGGGCTCCTTTGCGCCCGGCAGGCCGCGGCGAAGCAGGAAGCCAGCCGCTCGCAGGATCCCTGGAGCCCCTGGCATGGCCAGCAGGGCTGGCGGCTCCATGGGCAAGCCAGGGAAACATTGCGCTTTGGCGAGCTGACGTCCGGAATGGAGCGGATGCAGGCCATCGAGGTGGCCTATGGGCAGGAAGGCTGGCGCCTCGATGTGGCGGGAACCCGCTTTTTCGATGTGCGGGGGAGGCTCGCCGGGGATGGCACGCTCAGCCTTTGCCTCGACGGCCATAAGATCAAGGCGGTGTGGCTTCAGGCCGGGGAGGAGATCACGGTCCTCAGGAGCAGCGGGCAGCCGCGGCGCTTCCGGCTGACGGGGCCTTCCGCGCCTTCCGGAAAGCCCGGCGAGCGGCCAGGGCGGCTTGTTGCGCCCATGCCGGGCCGTGTCTCCGCGCTCCTCGTTGAGCCTGGCGCAAAGGTCGAGGCCAATCAGCCCCTCCTTATTCTTGAAGCAATGAAAATGGAGCATATGCTGCGCGCGCCAAACGCAGGCATCCTCGTAAGCTTTTGCTGCGCGCCCGGGGGCCAAGTGGCAGAGGGCGCGGAACTTGCCCTGCTTGAGACGGAAGCGTAAGCGGCGGCTGCCCCCGTGACATTTTGCATGCCCATGCCTAAATTAAGCGCGCGCCAGCGGCGCCGGGGGGCCGCGGGGGCTTCTTCCGGGCGCGGGTTTGCCCGCGCTATCCCAGGACATGTGAACGCAGCCATGCAAGGACCGGGTTTGCTCCGGTCAGGCCATAACTCCTTTGCTCCTCGACGGAATCTAATGCCTATGCACAAGGTCATCGGCGGCAAGCTCCATGGCATCCGGGTCACGGAAGCCAATCTTGACTATCATGGATCGGTCACCCTCGACCCCGACCATTGCGAAGCCGCAGGGATCCTTCCGCTTGAGTTCGTCGAGATCTGGAACAAGAATTCTGGCGCGCGCCTTTCCACCTATGTGATCTTGGGCGAGCGGGGCTCGCGCTGCTGCATCGT
>DASRYK010000116.1:0-8851 GCA_035687205.1 Methylocella sp.
GCCGCGCAAGCGCGGCGGGAGGCGAATAGGAGGAAATTAGGCAGGCAAGGCGGCGAAGGTAGGGCAGGCAAGATGCCCCCGAACTGGCCGGACACGGTCTCCCGCTTAGCGAGGGGGGCGGCATTCAACCTGAAAGCGTCAATCGAGTTTGATCGCGGGGCGCGACACAGCGCCGGCCGGTAAATCAACGATTAGATAAGAGTCAAAAAAGGAAAATTGTTTTTCCTATTTTGCGTGCATAGACATTTAGGTGCATAGACATTTAGGTGCATAGACATTCAATGACGCCGGCGCTTTCAGTGATGCCGCCGGCAGGGAATCAAAACGTTTCAGCGCCTGCGCCTGGGCAGGGGACTCTTGCAGCGCTCGCGAAAAAGGCAATTCCGGTATTTTGGGGATTATGCGGGTGGGGGCTATTATCTGCCGCGCATCGACGATCGTATCTCGTCACTTGAAAATAAACTTTTTCCGCAGAACGGTCCGCTGGGCGGGGAGATGAATTGTCGTCTAAAGCTCCCAAGTTAGAGGATAATCTTAACGCTATTGCAGCAAACGCAGGCGGGTTACCCGAGTAGCAAAAAATAGCCAGAGACACGCATGATAGAGTTATCCAGCTTGACGGGCCTATCCAGGATATAAAAGAGCAGCTTACGAGAGTTAAACACCAAATTCACAAGATACCTGACGCGCAAAAGTGAATTAATGCTAACATTATGCATATGTTAACATATGTTACACCGTATAATAAATATTCATTGTGTAATCATATTTCAAGCAGCCGCGAATATTTTCTTGTAACGCATACGAAATGCGCGTGAACTTAATTTGCGTTTCCAACGGCCAGGGCTTGGGTAGATTATTCAATCCAACCAGAGGCATTGACCGGTTTTCATCTTTATTCGGACAAAATGTTTTCACGTGAAACATTTTGGTAAGATCGGCTGGAACGCGGCAATGCCGGTCAGCCCTCGCCGCCCGCAGGCCGCGCCGCCTCGGGCGAGGTGATCCGCTCGCGGTGCACGCCAAGCCCGATGAGCCCCGCCGGAATCCGCCGCAGAAACGGGACATAAATAAAGAGCCGCACGAACCATGGGGGCACGGGCTTGCGCGTGCCGCCGAGCACGCGGGAGATCATCCGGTTCTGAATCGCGACCTGGATCCCCTGGATGATCTTGACCACCCATTCGCGCCGCTTCTGCACTTGCGCCAGAAGCGCCTCGCTGATCTCCCCCGCTTTCGCTAAGGGCTCGGCCAGGACATTGGCCGCCGCGATCGCATCCTGGATCGCTAAATTGATGCCGACGCCCCCGACCGGCGACATGGCATGAGCGGCATCGCCGATGCAGAGAAGGCCTGCCTTGTGCCAGACCGGCAGACGGTTGACCGCGACAGTCAAAAGATTGACATGGTCAAAGCTTTGCAGCTCCTCCATGCGGTCAGCGAGAAAGGGCGCGAGCTCTGAGATCCGCTGGCGGAGATCCCCGATGCCCTTGGCCTTGATCCTCGCGGCCGAGCCTTTCGGGATGACATAGCCGCATTGCCAATAATCGCTGCGGTTGATGAGCGCCAGGATCTGGCCGGCCTCGATCCGCCCGAAGGTCTCATCCGGGTCGGCGCTTTTGCGGGAGAGCCTGAACCAGAGCACATCCATCGGCGCGCCAATTTCGTCCGGAACGAGCCCTGCTGCATCCCGCACCGTGGAGCGGCGGCCGTCGGCGCCGATGACGAGATCCGCGCGGACCGTGAGCGGGCCCTCCGGCGTTTGCGCGCTGACGCCAGCGATCCTCCCGTCTTCGAAAATGAGATCTTTGACCTCTGCGGACATTTCGAGCCGGAAGGATGGATAACGCTTCGCTTCTTCCGCAAGGAAGTTCAAAAAATCCCATTGCGGCATGATCGCCAGAAATTTTGCTTTCACAGGCAGATGGGTGAAATCGGCAACCGGCAGCTCATAATCGCCAACCCTTGCCTTGAGCAGGCGGACCTCCTGATGCGGCAGTTTGAGAAAAGCATCAAGCAGGCCGAGCTCATGCATTGCTTCAAGCGTGGAGGGGTGGATCGTGTCGCCGCGGAAATCGCGGAAGAAATCGGCATGCTTTTCGAGAACGAGCGTGCCGGCGCCCGCCCGGGCGAGCAGCAGGCCAAGCATCATCCCGGCGGGGCCTCCGCCAACGATGCAGCAGCGGCAGCTCAGTGTTCTTTCCGCCTCCTTCTCCTCCATCTTAAGGCCTCCTTCCGCCTTGCGCTTTGATGATTCGCATCAATTCTAAAGGCGAATGGGAAAGAATTGGAGTTACGGCTTGCTCCTTGTTGAGAAGGAGGTTGCAAAGGAGCGCCAGGCGCCGCTGACCAGAGCGGCGACAAGGATATTCGCAGCAAGCGCAAGAAGGCCCGAATAAAGCGTGACGCTCGCATCACCCAGGTGCACCGTGTGTAATGGCTTGAAGCCATTGATCCAGGCAAGCCAGGTGCCGCCCAGAAAACCCGCGGCCCATCCCGCAAAAAGGCCCGGCGCGCAAAACCAGCCTGTATAGAGGCCGAAGATGAGGGCGGGAAAAATCTGCAAAATCCAGAGCCCGCCGAGCAATTGCAGATCGAGCGCGAACTGGACCGGCAGAAAGAGAATGACGGCAAGCGCCCCGAATTTCACTGCGAGAGAAGCGAATTTGGCGACCCTTGCCTCGCCCGCGGGGCTGACCGAGGGATCAACATAGGCCTTCCAGAGATTGCGGGTGAAGAGATTGGCCGCGCCAATGCTCATCACGGCCGCAGGCACGAGGGCGCCGATGGCGATGGCGGCGAAGGCGAAGCCCGCAAACCAGCCAGGAAACAGCGTCTTGAAGAGGAGCGGCACGACCTCGTTATTGTTGGAGATTTTGAGGCCCGCCGCATGGCCCATATAGCCTAAGAGCGCGACAAGGCCGAGGAGAAGCGTGTAAGCTGGAAGCAGCATCGCATTCTTGCGAATCGTGTCCTGGCTCGCGCTTGCAAAAATTCCGGTCAGCGAATGCGGATACATGAAGAGGGCGAGCGCTGAGCCGAAGGCAAGCGTCGCATAGGGGATATATTGATGGGGGGCCAGAAGAATACTGCCCGATCCTTTGGCGGCAAAGGCCGCCTCCGCCGCTTGGAAGACTGCGCCATAGCCGCCGAGCTTGAGCGGAATGAGCGCAACCGCGGCGAGAACCACGATATAGATCATCGTATCCTTGACGAAGGCGATGAGCGCCGGGGCGCGCAGCCCTGAGGTGTAATCGTAAAAGGCGAGGATCAGAAAGGCCGCGATGAGAGGGATCTTGCCCGCCAGGCCGAGCGCCTGAAGGACGGTCTCCATCCCGACGAGCTGCAGGGCGACATAGGGCATGGTGGCAATCACGCCTGTGATCGCCACGGCGAGCTCGAGGGGGCGGGAGCCATAGCGGCCAAGCACCGCATCTGCGGCCGTCACGTAATTCTTATCTTTCGCGGCTTTCCAAAGCAGCGGCATGACGGCGAAGACAAAGGGATAGATGATGATCGCATAGGGGAGCGCAAAGAAGCCGTAAGCGCCTGCGGCATAAACGAGGGCGGGCACGGCGATCATCGTATAGGCCGTATAGATGTCCCCGCCGATCAGGAACCAGGTGACCCAGGTGCCGAACTGGCGCCCGCCAAGGCCCCATTCGTCGATATGGGCGAGCGATTTGGGGCGGCGCCAATGCGCCGCGGCAATCCCCAGAACCGCGACCAGGGCGAAGAAGAAGACGAAGACAGTAAGCGCCGCAATGTCGGGCTCAGCGGTCATTGCTGGTCTTTCTGTAGACGAGGTAGATGAGGAGCGCCGTCAAGGGGACCCAAGCGAGCTGATACCAGTAGAAGAATGGGAATCCGAGCAAGTCCGGCGACGCTTTGTTGTAAAGGGGGACGGCGGCGAGCCCCGCGAAAGGGATAAGCAGAAGCAGCCAGGCAAGGGGCATGGATCAGGCGTCCTTTGAAGTGGGTCAAGCGTTTTTTTGAAAAAGCCTTATCGCTTCGTCCCGGGCGGGCGATAAATCATCTGCCCCTCTCACATTTGTCACGGCAGCCATGGCGGAAGAGCGCCGCGGCCAGCTCGATTGCGAAGGCTATAGCGCGGGCCGGCGGGCAAATTGAAGACATGTTTTCCGATAGGGCTGTGCCGCCATGAATAGCACTTAAAAAAATGAATACCTCCCGTCAAACGCGGGAGGGAAGAGCGGCTATGTTCTACATGAGGGGGCCAAGGTTCCACCTGGCGGCACGCAGCGGAGGTGAGCCGGATCCCATCATGAACGGCAAGACTGTTCTCAGGCCAGCCGATCATGGGATTATTATGCCTGCGGGGAAGGCCGCAGGGCGCAGCGCCTAGCGCACTTATGCCGCTGAGATGGCCCAGAACATTATCCGCCAAGCCCGCGGCAAGGCCTGGCGGAACGATGGAGCCGCGGGCGGCGGGCCTTCTTACGGGCACGCAATTACGGGCATGCAGGCGGCGTCTTAGAGCCAAAGTACACTTTACCAATTTCGCAGTAGGCCTGCCGCGGTTTTTGTGGATCAATCTGATATTGGGCAGTCCAAAGTGTCCCAATCTGCGCGTTTGGGTTCTGATATTGCTCCGTATGGACATACATGGCCTTGGGCTTGCCCCAGCTCCCCGAGCCCTGATTGAAATTCATGAGCGTGAAATTCGGTTCAGGCGCTTGGAGCCAGAAGCGGTATTCGTTCACAAATGCGCATGCCCCAAGAAAGTTCTGGGGCTTGTTGGGCCACATAGCCTCGAACTGAGCCTTCACCCATGCCGCCTGGCCGGCCTCGTTGGGCGGAGTGGCTTGATCTGAACTTCTTCCATATTCCGTGAACACCACTGGCGTATCGGCCGGGATGCCGTTCTGGGTGAGCCAGGCGGGAAGAGTGTTCGTGAGCCAGTTCTTCATAAACTGGCCGCTATTGAAGGTATTGACCGCATAAATGACGCGGTTCTTCCAAAAATTGAGACCAAGACCCGGCGTATTTTTGATTGCATTAAAGGCATCCAGCACAGCTCCCCCTGGAAGGCCATTGGTGATGGCGAAGGTCACAGGGAAACTGATGGGCAATCTTTGTGCATCCGGTATATTTTTCCCATCTTCCAATGTCTTCCAATACTGAGCGATTTTAGCTACGTAAGTGGCATTTTGGCACTCGCTGGCGTCGAATTCGTTGAAAATCTCCAGCATGCCTGCGGCCTTGTCGATCGATCCGGATTTATAGATGTCATCGAACACCCATTTGACTTTCTGTTGCCAGTCTTTGTCGTCGGATATTTGCCCGCAAATGACTTTGTAGGTGTAATTGGATATGGGAATCGAAACATTCATACCCAGCGAACGGGCGTAGTTCAGGAAGGGATGGTGGTTGCGGACTTGAGGATTTGCTTGCCAATCGTATGGCCGGATGTAATTCGCGTTGAGCTCGGCCTTAAACCGGCCCAAGTCGTCCCGGCCCCTGTCCGTGCCCGCGCTCCATAGAGACGCGAAATCCGCGTTGTAAAAATCCGAGTCGTTCCAGATCGTCCACTTTTGACATAGACCCTGTTTAGCAGTTCCAGGAATTTTGCATGAATCTTGGGGTGTGTAGGGATCACCCTGAGGGGTGTAGGTTTGGAGAGCGCCGAGGAAATAAGGCAAGGCGCTGATATTTGGATAAAAACTCGGATCTATAGGTTTGGCGGGCCCCTGCGGGCCTGGAATATAGGCCACGCCCCTGATGTCGGATATCCCGAAGGCCGCAGCGCGTTGCATGGCGGTCATGTCGGCATGAGCGGCTGCTGCCGGTAAGAAAGCTGCTGTCAAAGCAAACAGCATTGTGCGCCCGGAATTCATCTTAGTCTCCGTGTGTTGAGGAGCGGGAAGCGGCTACTTGGGAAACGCCAGCCGCAACCTTGCACGGCGGAAGGCTGACGCGCTTTCGCCCGCTGCTATTGCGTGCTCCCTGGGTATGGATTGAACCTCACGAGATGCAGCGCAATTCCGGCAGGCGCCGAGCTAGCCGCGTCCACGATCATGGCCGAGCAATAAATATTGGTCGTAGTGGAGTGGATCTGAGCGTACCCCTGGTCAATATCCACGCCGGGGCTCAAAACCGCATCCTCCGAGAATATTTTGGTCCGGTGAGTAGAAACTGTAAAAGTATGATGGCTATTGACAATAAAACTGCGGGCCCGGGCCAGCCCGCCATTGAAATTATAGACCGCTATTGCGAGCTTCTCCGGAAGATTGCTCCAATTGGTGCAATGGAACGATGTCGCAACTCCAAGCTCCGGCTTCTGGCCATCGTCGCGCACCCCAGAGACGCGATAGATGATTTGTTGCGGATAGGTGAGCGCTTGAGGCGTCACAGCCTGCGGCCCGCCCTCCTTAGCCCGGTCGGCCGCGTAGCCCGGTAAAGCAAATGCAATACCCGCAGCGGCGAGCGGGAAAATCCAGCTCTGCATTTTCATAACGATCCTCCTCTGCGGCCGACAACCGCCGCATCACAGTGATCGTTAGAAAATTAATGTCAATACAATAATTTAGCGCATGAATTTATGGTGCAGTGCAATCTCACCTTGCGGTCTTCTGGCTTAAGCTCCCGCCAGAGTTAAGGCCCTTTGGCAGAGGCAAGGCGATGAAAATCAGATTTGCCGCTGGCGCGGCGCGGCGGCGGGCTGGCGGGTGAAGTTGCAGCGCTTGCGCGCCCGCTGTTACGCGGCGACGATGCTGTTACTCGGCGACGATCTTGTAGCGCTCGCCGCGCCGCAACGGCTCGCCAGGCGCGAGCTCGTTGATAAGCAGAAAGTAATCAAGGCCGCGCTCGGGCATTGACATCCGGGCGGCGAGAGTTGCCGCAGTGTCCCCCGCCTTGGCCGCAGTGATGGCGAGGCGCAGGGGCCGCACCGCTTTGACCTCTTCCGGCGAGATGCGGTGAAAGGAGCCGATCGAAGTTTCGAAGCGTTTAAGCGCCTCGCCCGTCAGCTCCCGTGCCGCGAAGATCAGCCTATAGACCCTGTCTCCCTCGAAGCGGATCGCCGCGACGCGGAATTTCCATTCGCCAGCACTCGCGGTGGCGAGCGCGGCGGGCATGCCATTGATCTGGGTCATTTCAATCGAGCTGTCGATAAGGCCCTCGATCCACCCTGACGCTATATAGGCGGCAAGCGGGGTGGTGACGGGGACGTTGACGCTGTCGAGGCGCAGCGCTTCCTCGCCGCCAGCCTTGACGCCAAGGAGCGCTTGCGACGCGTTTTCAAGCGCAAAGCCTTCCGGCGCAACAAAAGAGAAGCCGAGCCTTCCATGAAGAAACCTGCGCTCCCGTATTGCGCCTTCGGCTGGATCGTCGCCGAACATCATGCCGTCGATTGCTGCGAGATAGGCATCCCTGTCTGTCGCGCCAATGCCCGGCGCGCCGATCTGGCGGGCAGCCGCAATTGCCTGGGTCACCCTGTCGGGGGTCGAGGGGTGGGTCGCCAGAATATCGGGCTTGCCGGCCTTGGCATATTGTCCCATGAGCGCGTTGCGGAGCTCGGCGGAGCGTCCGAGGGCTGCAAGGAAACGGGCTGCGCCATAAGGGTCGTAGCCTGCTTTCGACGCAACCCGGATGCCGATCTGGTCTGCTTCGAGCTCCTGCTGACGGGAAAAGCTTGCGATCGTGCGCTGTGCCCGGGCTTCGGCCTCCTGGCTTTTCTCCTTGCTTTGGATGACGCTTGCTGCCCGGCTGATCAGCGCGGCCCTTTTCTCCTCCTCATCGCGCTGCATGGCATGTTTGGCCGTGATATGGGCAATCTCATGCGCCATCACGGCGGCGACTTCCGCGCCGTCATTGGCAAGAGCAAGAAGGCCCCGCGTCACATAGAGGTTGCCGGGCGGCAGGGCGAAGGCGTTCACCGTGGGCGAATTGAGAATCGTGACTTTATAGGGCTCCCCGGCCCTCTCGTCGGCTTGCGCGAGCTTCATGAGAATGGCGTTGAGATAATCTTCTGCGGGGGGGTATCTGTATTCACCATCGAAGAGCGCGATCATCCGCCTGTGCTGGGCCGCGGTCTTGGCATCCATCGCCTTGGCGCGGGGCGCGGGAACCGGCACTGCCGCATTAAATGGCGTGGTATCTCGCGGCTCGATGGCGGCGCAGGCGGAGAGCAGCAGGGCAAGGGCCGCGGGAAGAGCGCCGGCGCTTGAAGCTCTTGAGCCTATAACCTTGGGAGCGCCTCCCAGGCGCCACCAGGCTGCGGTGATAGACCAGCGCGCCATAGGCAAACCCTACCGCCCTGGCACGGGCTGAGCCAAGGCGGGCTCCGCTATGTCCGGCTCCGCTATGTCCGGCTCCAGCGCATCGAGGCCCTGGATTTCAATCTCGGGGCCGAATCGCATGTCAAGGAGCCCCCGCACCCGGACCCGCCGCCCTTTGAGCGCGGAAAGCTTTGCGGAAACCGCCCGGTAAGCTGCAGTGTTGCGCGGCACGACCGTGACCGATAGATCCCGCCCCTTCCGGGGGCCGAAGTAAAGCTTGATGCCCGGCTTTTGGCCGCCAATGCCAGCGACCCGGCCTTCAGCGATGACCGATGTGCCAGCCCGCTCGGCAAAGGGCTCCGCGCCGTTTGCCGCGATGACCCCATAATATGGATCGGCCCAAAGACCAAGCCTTGCTGACCGGGCGCGCGCTTCTGCGGCGAGAAGCGAGCTCCGGCAGGGCCTTGCCGCGGCTTCGGGCGCGTAGCGCGCAAGACCTGCGCCAGCAAGAGCCTCGCCTGCTGAAACGCGCGCGGTCTCAGAAGGAGAAACCGCATCTTGCGGAGCCGCGTAAACAAAAGCAACGGTGCGGCCCCAGCGGTCCGGGGCCT
>DASRYK010000117.1:0-50486 GCA_035687205.1 Methylocella sp.
ATGCGATCACAGTGTCATAAAGCCCGAGAGAAAGATCGGGGAAGGCGAGAGGGTTCAAAGGCGGCTTTGGAAGGCGTTCCAAACTGCGGCCAAGCTCATAGGAGAAAAGCCCCGCAGCGCCTCCTTGAAACGGCGGCAAACCCGGCAACGAGACCGTCTTAAAGGCGGCGAGAAGGGATTTCAGCCTGGCCGGCCAATCCTTGTCTGCGGTGCCTGCCACGAATCGCTCGAATGGATCGGCTGCGATAAAACTATAGCGCCCAAGCTTGCGGTCGGGCATGGCGCTGTCGAGAAACGTCAAGAATGGCAGGTCCCGCAGCGCGAAGGCGGCAGCCTCAGGATCGCAATAATCGATTTCGATGACATGCATCGGCTTGCCTTCGCACCTCCATCAGGCGGGAATGAGCCTGTGCAGCCGGAGCCGTCGAGCAGTGGCAAGCCCGGTGCCAGCCTCACAAGGCCCTAAATAAGAAAACCCGGATGCTTATGCCAACATTGCGCGCTTTACGCGGAACGCTCAAAAAAGCGGCAATCGAGCAGGCGCGGCGGCCAGGACACGCAACTTTGCTAATCCGCCCGTATTTTGCGGCGGCCAGCCGCTAGCGCCCCTCCTTCGGGGGCTCTTGCGGTTTGGGCTCCGCTGGTTTCGGTGCGCTTGGCGATGGGGCTGGGGCTTCTTTTGGAGGCGGCGCCGAAGGTTTGGCGGGAGCGGCCGGACGGCCTTTATAGGCCTGCCAAGTATTAACACGCCAAGCGCCCGCCCCGCGGCCAGATCTGCGGCGCGATCCTTGCCCAGGCGCGGCGGAGGCATGAGCTGCGTTTTCGCAAAACGCTTTCGTCGTGGGCACAAACTCCTCCCGCTGGTTGATGCCGCCGCCACCGGCGGCGCGCCGCGGACTCGATTGAAGCTAAAACCAAGATCCGCCTATGGGCACATTCCCGCCCTGGCGTCAACGCCGTTATTGCCCTAAGCCGCCTCAATAGCATTGCCGGCAGGCAAAAAAATTCTTCCGGCATCTTGCACGAGCTTGCCGCTTGACGTAGCCGTGAGCCGCCGCTCCGAGAGCGGGCGAGGTTGAGGAAGCGCCCACGCGAACCGGGCCTGCCAAGCCCTCGAAGAAGCAAGCCGCGGCATTCCGGTCAGGAGGGGAGATGAGCGAAGCGAGGGTCGATGGCAAGCCAGCCTCCCTCGAGGCGGCGGCCGAGCGGGCGGCAGAGATCCTGTCGCAGGCGCGCCTGCCTGTGATTTCCGGGCTGGGCACCGATGTGGCGGGAGCGCGCGCATCGATACTCCTCGCTGGAAAGCTCCGTGGCGCCTACGACCACATGCGCTCCGCCGAGATTTTCGCCGACCTCGACGTCATGCGCCAGTCGGGGCTCATGTACACCACGGCCACCCAAGCGCGGCTTCGCGCGGATGTCTTTCTGCTCGTCGGAAGGGATTTGCTGCACGTCTGGCCGGAGATGATGGAGCGCCTTGCGCCAGCGGATATACCGTCTTTGAGCCTGGCGCGCGAGCCGCGGAAGCTGTTGTGGATCGCGCCCCCGCGCGGCTTCAAAACGCAGGGGCTCGCTGCCGAAACCCTTGACGCTCCAGATCTTCACACGGCGCTCGCCGCCTTGCGGGCCTGCACGGCAGGGCGGCCCGTCGCCTGCAGCAAGGAAATGCGGCGCAAGCTCGACTCCTTTGCGGAAGTGATCAAAAAGGCGCGGTTTGGCGCCGCCGTCTGGAGCCCGTCGTCGCTTGATGCTCTTTCGATTGAGATGCTGCACGGTCTCATCCGCGATCTCAACCAAACGACACGTTTCACGGGACTCCCTCTCGGCACAGGCGCCAATGCCTCAGGCGCCGTCCATGTTTCGGGATGGATGACCGGCTTCCCTGTGCGGACTTCGTTCGGGCGCGGGTATCCCGAGCACGATAGCTGGAGTTTCGATGCTCTGCGCATGGTCGAGAGCGGCGAGGCCGACGCGGCGCTTTGGATTTCGGCGTATGACGGCGAAGCCCCGCCTTGGAAAAGAAATCTTCCGCTTGTCGCGCTGGTCTCGCCAAAGGCGGTATTCGCGCGGGAGCCGCAGGTGCGCATTGAGGTCGGCTGCCCTGGCGTCGACCATGACGCTGCGGAATATGAGCGGGAGAGCGCTTCGATTGTCGCGCGCACTGCTTCGCGGCCTAGCGATATGCCCACGGTTGAAACGGTGATCGGCGAAATTGCGAAGCGCCTCGGAGGAGATGCCTAGATGCTCATTCTATTGAAGGGCGGCCGCATTATCGATCCTGTGAATGAGCGCGACGAGGTTGGAGATCTCTGGATCGAGAACGACCGCATCATCGCCGCGCCGGATGGCAAGCAGCCCGATGATGTGCATGATGTCTCGGGCAAGATCGTGATGGCGGGCGCCATCGACATTCATTCCCATATCGCTGGCGGCAATGTGAACACGGCGCGCCTGCTCCTTCCCGAGAAGCATCAAAACCGCCTGCCTTATCCGCCAGCCCTTCCTTTTTCGACCGCGAAGTGGTCGACCTTCGAGACCGGAACGATCTACGCCATGATGGGCTTCACGACCGTCATCGAGCCTGCGATCGTTCCGCACCAGTCGCTCCAGGCGCATTTCGAGCTCGCCGACATCCCCATCATCGACAAAGGCATGCTCACCGTTCTTGGCAACGACGATTTCCTCTTGTCATTGCTGCGCGACGGTGAAGGCCCTGCGGCGGTCGCCGATTATGTCGCCTCGGCACTTGCCGCGAGCAATGGCCTAGGAGTCAAATGCATCAATGCGGGCGGCGCAACGGCGTTCAAATACAACGAGCGCTCTTTCAGCCTCGACGATGTCGTGCCATTCTACGGCCTCACCTCACGCCAGATAGTCGAGGCGCTGCAACGCGCAGTGATCGACCTTAAGATTCCGCATCCGCTGCATCTTCACGCCAACAACCTCGGCATCCCGGGGAATGTCTCAACCGCGCTTGCGACCATCGAGGCGGCGCGCGGCGAGCCTTTGCATCTTGCGCATCTGCAATTCTATTCTTACGGCAGCGAGGGTGACCGGGGCTTCTCGTCAGCCGCTGCAGAGCTCGCCGCGGCTGTCAACAAAGCGCCAAATGTCACTGTCGATGTCGGCCAAGTCATGTTCCGCCAGACGGTCACGATTTCGGCCGATGTTCTGCGCCAGTTCAACGGCGCTGCGATGGCAAGCCCCAGGAAGTCGGTCATCCATGATGGTGACGGGAACGGGGGCGGCATCGTTCCTTACTTCTACCGTGACACTGATTTTGCCAATACGGTGCAATGGGCTTGCGGGCTTGAGCTCTTTCTCCTCATTGATAATCCCTGGCAGGTGTTCTTCACAACGGATCACCCCAATGGAGCGCCGTTTACGACCTATCCCGAAATCTTTGCCTTGATCATGAGCAAGGATACGCGGGCGGAAGCCCTTTCGCGCTTGCCCCAGGAGGCCATTGCGATGACGACTTTGCCATCGATTGCGCGGGAATATTCTCTTGGCGAGGTCGCCGTCATGACGCGCGCCGCACCGGCTAAGCTCCTCGGCCTTAAGGACCGGGGCCATCTCGGCGAAGGCGCCGTCGCCGATATCGCCGTCTATACCCCGGGCGACGATATCGCCAAGATGTTCCGCTTCGCCCATCTTGTGTTCAAGGATGGCGACCTCGTGGTGCGTGACGGGCGGGTTCGCCACTACCGCTGGGGCAAAGCGCTGAAGGTGAGCCCCGGCTACGATAAGGCTATCGACCGGCGCCTTGCAGGCTATTACGACAGCCATTTCGGGAGCTCCCGCGACATGTTCGCGGTCAAGGAGCATCTTCTTCCGCGCGCGGAATCCTTCCAGGAGGTCGCATGCGCATAGTGAAAAGGAACGGCGTCCGGATCGACGACACCTTTGCCGAAGCCTTCCCGATGCGGGGCACGGCGCTTTTGATCACGGCGCCATCCCGCCGCTGGGCGTTGCAGGCCGCAACCACCATGACAGGATTTGCGACCTCGGTCATTGGCTGCGGCGCCGAAGCGGGCATCGACGGCGAAAGGCCCGCCAAAACTACGCCTGACGGCCGCCCGGGAGTCCGGGTGCTCATTTTTTCAGTTTCAACCGACACGCTGCAAAGTCAGCTGGTCAACCGCGTTGGGCAGTGCGTTTTGACCTCGCCAGGATCGGCCTGTTTCGCGGATCTGGATGGAGCCGACAGGCTTTTGGTGGGCGACGCGATTCGTTATTTCGGCGATGGCTGGCAGGTTTCGAAGAAATTCGGAGGACGCCATTTTTGGCGGGTCCCCGTGATGGACGGAGAATTTCTCTGCGAAGCGACGACCGGGCTCACCAAAAAAGGCGTCGGCGGCGGCAATCTTCTCATCATGGGGGCAACGCCCAAGACAACGATGCGGGCGGCGGAAGCTGCCGTTGCAGCAATGAATGAAGTTGAAGGCGTCATTCTTCCGTTTCCGGGCGGCATCGTGCGATCCGGATCAAAGGTTGGCTCGAAGTACAAAGCCATGACAGCATCGACGAATGATGCCTACTGCCCGACGCTGCGCGGGGCGGTTCAAACGCAGCTTGACGATGATGTGGGCTGCGTGCTCGAAATCGTCATCGATGGATTGACGGAGGAGGCGGTGGCAGACGCCATGCGGGCCGGGCTCGAGGCGGTCATAAGGCTTGGGCCCGAAGAAGGGGCGGTGCGCGTCGGCGCTGGCAATTATGGCGGCAAGCTCGGCCCCTTCCATTTTCACCTCAAGGATCTGCTGCCGTGAAACCGCTTGTCCTCACCCTGATGCATGAGCCCGGGCAGCGGCTCGACCTTTCGCCTCTCGTCCCCCACCGGCTCAACGGGAAAAATGCCAAGGAGATCGCCGCAATCGAATTGCAGACCACGCGCGAGACCGTGACCGCAGGCGATGTTTTCAAGATCCGTTCCGGCAGCGCGGAATCGATCCGTATCGAAGGAGGTTCGGAGCGCCTGGATAACATCGGTCAGGATATGAAGTCCGGTGAAATTGTCGTCGAGGGCGATTGCGGAAAGTGCCTTGGCCGCAATTTGAGCGGCGGCAGCGTTGCGGCGCTTGGGGATTGCGGCCCTTATGCGGGCTCGTGTATGTCGGGCGGCAGGCTCGAAATCGCTGGCGACGCCGGAAGCTTTCTTGGCGCGCCGCTCGAAGGCGAGATCGAAGGCATGAGCGGCGGCTTGCTGATCGTGCGCGGCAATGCCGCCGGGCGCGCGGGGGACCGCATGCGCCGCGGCACCATTCTCATTGAAGGGCATGCGGGAGATTTTGCTGGCAGCCGGATGATCGCTGGAACATTGATCGCCGTTGGCGGTTGCGGCAGCCTGCCCGGCTATCTGATGCGGCGGGGCACAATCGTCCTTGGAGCCTCGCCAGAACTTGCGCCAACCTTCGCTGATTGCGGAGAGCATGAGCTTGCCTTTGCCGCCTTGTTTGCCGGGCTCCTTCGCCCGGAAAGCCGCGCCGCAGCCAGGCTTCTTGGCCGCCCGCTCAGGCGCTTCGCGGGCGACATGGCAGCGCTCGGAAAAGGTGAGATTCTGCTGCCTTGCTGAATCTTCCTCTTACCCGGGGCAGCCGGTGATGATGGCGCGGCTCGACCGTTTTCTCAGCCTCATCGGCACACGGCCGCTCCTGATGGGTATCCTCAATGTCACGCCCGATTCCTTCTCCGACGGCGGCAGATTCTTTTCGCCTGAAGCCGCCATGGCGCATGCCCGCGCGCTCGCGGAGGGCGGCGCCGACATCATTGATGTCGGCGCGGAATCGACCCGCCCAGGGCATACGCCTGTTGCCGAAGAGGAAGAGCTCGCCCGGCTCGACCCCCTTCTCGGCGAGCTGGCCGCAGCAATCGATCTGCCTTTCTCTGTCGACACATCGAAAGCCCGCGTGGCCCGCCGCGCGGCCGGGCTTGGCGCTTGCGTCATCAACGATGTCTGGGGGTTTCAAAAAGACCCTGCGATGGCGGGCACGGTTGCCGAGATAGGCGCAGCTGCGGTTCTGATGCACAACCGGGCGGAAACGGATCCGGGCATCGATATTCTCGCCGATATGCGCCGGTTTTTCGACCGCTCGCTGCGCCTTGCCGAGGATGCGGGCATTCCCCGCGCACGCCTCATCCTCGATCCCGGAATCGGCTTTGGCAAGACGCGGGCGCAGAATTTCACGGCGCTAACCCATCTTTCAGCGCTCAGGGACTATGGTCTGCCTGTCCTCGTCGGCGTCTCGCGCAAATCTTTGCTGGCTCCGCCGGGCGCTATGCCGGACGAAATGACCCTTATCCGCACAGTGGCCGCGAATCTTGCGGCGTCTCTCAGAGGCGCTTCAGTTTTCAGGGTTCACGACCCTGCTGAACATCTAGCTGCATTCAAGGTTTTCAATGCCATTGCCCGTGATTGAGCTTCAGGGCACAGGGCCATTGACTGAGGCCGGTCTTGGGCTTGGAAGCAATATCGGAGACAAGCCCGCAAACATAAGACGCGCGCTTGAGCTGCTTGAGAGCCGCGGAATTATCCGGCTGACCGCGGTTTCTTCTATCTACAGCACCCCGCCCTGGGGCTATCTGGAGCAGGAGTTTTTTGCAAACGCTTGCGCCTTGGGGCAGACCCGCCTGCGGCCGCTCGAGCTTCTTGCCGCTGTCAACGCGGTCGAGAAGGATATGGGCCGGCAGCCATCGGTCCGCTGGGGGCCCCGCCTCATCGACATCGACATTCTTTACCTGGGCGGTGAGACTTTCGAGCATGCCCAGCTAACCCTCCCACACAAGGACCTCTTCGCGCGCGCCTTCGTTCTGATCCCCTTGACCGAGATCGCGCCCAATTTGAAGATCGCGGGGCGTTCCATCGCAGAGGCTGCGGCTGGGTTCGCGGCCGAGCCCATTGAAAAATGGGAAAGCGGCAAATGACCAATTTCCCGGCTTGACAGGAAGCAGAAGGCTTTTTTGCCTGATACTGGCCAAGGAGCAGGCATGATCTGGTCGCCGCAGCAGGAGGCCGCTTTGAAAGCCGTTGCCGCATGGCTCAAACACGGCTCGCCGCAGGTTTTCCGGCTTTTCGGTTATGCGGGGACGGGCAAGACGACGCTTGCCAGGAAAATCGCCGAAGACGCAGGCGGGGAGGTATCCTTTGCGGCCTTCACAGGAAAGGCCGCTCATGTTCTGCGCTCCAAAGGCTGCAAGGACGCGCGCACGATCCATAGCCTGATCTACCGGCCGCGCGAAAGCGAGACGGAGGAGCCGTCATTCGTTCTCAACGAGGAGAGCGCCGTCACTCGGTCAAGCCTCGTCATCATCGACGAATGCTCAATGGTGGACGCAGAGCTTGGCCGCGATCTTCTTTCGTTCGGGAAGCCGGTTCTGGTCCTTGGCGATCCCGGACAGCTGCCCCCTGTCAAAGGCGCAGGATTCTTCACCGAAGGCCCGCCGGATGCAATGCTGACCGAGGTCCACCGCCAAGCCGCGGATGATCCGATCATCCGGCTCTCAATGCTTGTGCGGGAAGGCGCCCGCTTGCAGCCCGGCGCCTATGACAGCTGCCTCATCCTCAAGCGGCAAGATATCGATCCGGCCCTTGTGACTGCGGCCGATCAGCTTCTGGTCGGCCTCAACCGGACGCGGCGCGCCTATAATCAGAGGATGCGGGAGCTGCATGGGCGCGCAGGAATTTTTCCGGAGGCGGGCGACAAGCTCGTCTGCCTTCGGAACAACAGCGCGAAGGGCCTGCTCAACGGCGGGCTCTGGCTTGTCAAGACAGCCGGGGCGGCGCGCAAGAAAAAACTCTCCTTAACCATCGTTCCGGAAGATGGCCCGTCACGCAAGCCGTTGCGGGTCAGCGTGCTGCCCGAGTTTTTCCAAGGTCTCGAGGGCTCGCTGAGGCCAGAGATACGGAGGGATTCGGATGAGTTCGATTATGGTTACGCCCTCACCGTTCATAAGGCCCAAGGCTCGCAATGGCCGCGAGTCGTCCTCCTCGACGAAAGCTTCGCGTTCCGTGAGCAGCGCACCCGCTGGCTCTACACCGGCATTACCCGGGCCTGCGAGCAGGTGACGATCGCTCTGTGACCGGCGTTTCGTCTTTTCCCGCAAGCTTTCCGGGCCATTGGCAGAGATCGGAAATCAGGCAGTGCCCGCAGTCAGGCTTGCGGGACTTGCAGACATAGCGGCCGTGCAGAATGAGCCAGTGATGGGCATCATGCTTATAAGCTGCGGGAATGAGCGCATCGAGCCCGCGCTCGACTTCGAGCGGGGTCTTCCCAATTGCCAAAGGGATCCGGTTCGAGACCCGGAAGATATGCGTATCGACGGCGATAACGGGCTCGCCGAAAGCAATATTCAAAACAACATTTGCCGTTTTGCGGCCAACGCCTGGCAGGGATTCGAGGGCTTCACGGCTCCTTGGGACAACGCCGCCGAAATCCTTGACGAGCCGTTCGGACAACGCAATCACGTTTTTCGCTTTTGCCCGGAAAAAGCCGATCGTCTTGATCATATCCCTGAGCTTTTCCTCGCCAAGGGCCAGCATTTTCTCCGGCGTATCCGCACAGAGGAAGAGCGGCTTCGTCGCCTTGTTGACTCCCTTATCCGTGGACTGCGCCGAAAGCACGACCGCTACGAGAAGCGTATAAGGGTTTACATGGTCGAGCTCGCCTTTGGGATGCGGATTTGCAGCCTTGAAGCGGCGGAAGATTTCCTTGATGCGTGCTGGGTCCTGTGAGGGCGGCTGACCGGCGCGCCGCCGTGGTTCCTGGGGGGCGGGTTCCGCCTTGCCCGCCTGCGCATGTGCGCCTCCCCTTGAACTTTTTACCAGAGTCTTTTGGGCTGCTGTCCTGACTTTGCGCATTTGCGCGTTATAGTGTCCAAGTGCGAAGTCGGGCAAGCGAACGCCCCCTTCCTGCGGCAGGCAAGTCCCAGGCAAGCCAATGACGACCGAATATCAGCCCCTTGAGCCGGAAAATGCCCGTCTGTTCTCTGCGCGGCTAAAGCCGCACCGGTCGCTCACCAAGCGCAATTTTCACATTTTGATGGTGTTTTTTGGCGGGGCGAGCCTCGTTTCGTCCCTCCCCTTTGTACTGCTTGGCGCTTGGCCCGTGGCAGGCTTCATGGGGCTTGACTTGGTGATCCTTTATTTTGCGTTCCTGGCCAATTTCCGCGCTGCCCGGGCTTATGAGGATGTGGAGATCACTTTTTTTGAGCTTTTGCTCGCCAAAGTGAGCGCCAAGGGGCAGCGCTCGGAGTGGCGGTTTAATCCAGCCTTCGTCCGGCTTGAGCAGGAAAAGGACGAGGAGCTAGGGCTTCTCCGTCTGGCTCTCGTTTCCCGCGGCACGGCGGTCGAGATTGCCTCATTCCTGGGGCCAAACGACAAGGCGGATTTTGCAGCCAGCCTATCGCGCGCGCTGGCCGAAGCGAAGCGCGGGCCGGTATACGCGCGGCCATGGAGTGAGAGCTGACGGGGAGAGAGCTGACGGGCGCAGGGGGGCAGAGAAACGCTGGCAGAAAAATCCGGCCGCTTCAACACCGGGAGCGGCCGGGCTAGGCCATTGGCCTGCTTGACGCTTCCTGCGCTCATGCCGCAGCAGGCGCCAGGCCCGGAGGCATCGCGCTCCGCCTCCTGACAGCCTGATCCCCTGCGCCTTTTCTTGATCCAGTTGCGCCTGCAGGGCCGGGGAGAGGGCTGGCCGCGGCGGCCTGGGAGAATTCCGTTTCAGGGAAACAGGACTGAGTCTGCATAAAGCCCGCGGGACTGGCAGACTGCGGTTGGAAGGAACCGCGCGGTCTCACCGTAAAGACTTGCCTGCGGCTGCGGCACGATCCGGCACCTTGGATCAAAAAGCGGATCGAATCCGCCATAGCCGTTGGGAACAGGAATATAGGCATAATCCTGAGGCGGCCCGCCCATCCGCGGCGATGAAAGATCGGCAGCATCCGCAGCGCCGGCGCTCGCCACGGCCGCGGCGGCAAGGCCAAGAAACCCCGCGCCTGCCCTTACCGGGTTGAAAATGGACGTGAACCTCATGTTTCCTCGCTCAAGGACTCGCCCTGCAACGGCTGCGGGCTCTGCTTGCGAAGGCAATGCCTGATTCGCGCTAACGGCCCCTCAATAAAGGCCAGCGGCTCGAAAAGCGTGCAGCTCTCGGCAGCCTATCGCTCACTTCATTCCTTGAGTTTTAGCTCCTTGAGCTTGCCGAAGACTGACTCGACATCGATGCTGCCATCGGGCCTTGCATTCTCAGATCCCTTTGCGCCTTCGTCCCGGCTTAAAAACTCGCTGAACCCCTCAGGGACGCTCTCCCGGGTCGTCACTTCGCTGGGCATGAGCGTGTCCCCTCGGTCCTCTTCGGCAGGCCGCCTGTCCTTGGACGCGCGATTGACCTCGAGATCAAGGTCCATCTGCGAGCATAACCCAAGCGTGACGGGATCCATGGGGGTGAGCGCCGCTGCGTTCCAATGCGTTCTGTCGCGCACCGCTTGCAGCGTCGTCTTGGTGGTGCCTGCCAGCCTCATGATCTGCGCATCCTTGAGCTCGGGGTGGTTTCGCAAGAGCCACAGGATGGCATTTGGCCGGTCTTGACGCCGGGAAAGCGGCGTGTAGCGGGCCCCCCGCTTGCGGCTTTGCTCCGGCAGAGTGACTTTCGGAGGAGCGAGCTTCAGCTGATACTTCTCATCCGCCTCCCCGGCAGCGATCTCCTCGCGCGTCAACTGCCCGGAGGTGATCGGGTCATGCCCTTTGATCCCCGCGGCCACCTCGCCATCGGCGATCCCTTTCACTTCCAGAGGATGAAGTTTGCAAAAATTTGCGATTTGCTCGAATGTGAGCGATGTATTTTCGACGAGCCAGACGGCTGTCGCCTTTGGCATTAGCGGCGCATTGCTCATGTTTGTTCATCTCCTTTGCGCTCGGCACGAAATCTTTTTCTCTCCGCGGTTGATGGCCGCGAAGCAAATCAGACACATCACTTGAGAGGGAATTGCCTGCTATATAGGTGCTGGCGCCCTCAAAGGCAACGCCTCTGAGCGAGAGCGGCAGGCCCTGAGGGCAGCGCCGCTTTGACTATTTTGCGGGAGTATTTGCGCCAGGATCATGATTCGTCTGCTTTTGCGTCTCTCGGGCCTCTGCCTTCTGGCATATGCCTACATCGCGTTGATCCTTGACGTCACGCACACAATGGCGAACGGAAAGCTTCAGGTTACGCCAGCGGGCGAGGCTCTCTCACAGCTGGCGCCTTCAGGCTTTGCGTTCGCTCAGGAGGCGCTGGCGCGTCATGCGCCATCGGCCTTCAACCTGCTGCTCTCATGGCTGACGCGGCTGCCTTTGTGGCTTGGAGCGGGGGCCGCAGGCTGGCTGGCAATCCGGCTTGGCCGGAAACCTCCCCCCAAATTTGGTTATCTGCCGCGCTGAGCTTTCTGGCCTTCATTTTGAGATCGAGAGGTCTATCTTTGCAGGGCAGGATGGCGCCCCTCCGCTCCGTCAGAATGGAGACCGGCTCATGCGTTACTTCATAAAGCGGCTCTCATTGCCCAATGCGTCCGAGGCATTGCCGGGGCGTGCCCAGCCCATTGCAACGGCCGCGTCTCACTTCATCACAGGGCTCCCGCTGAAACCGCCATTTCCGCAAGGAATAGAGACAGCGCTCTTCGGCATGGGCTGCTTTTGGGGCGCTGAGCGGAAATTCTGGGAACTCGGCGAAGGCATCTATATCACGGCCGCAGGATATGCTGGCGGTATTACCCCAAACCCGACTTATGAAGAAGTCTGCTCGGGCGCAACCGGGCATGCCGAGGCGGTTCTTGTCGCCTTCGACCCGTCGAAACTGCCCTACGGAAGGCTCCTCAAAACCTTTTGGGAAAACCATGACCCGACACAGGGGATGCGGCAAGGAAACGACATCGGGACGCAGTACCGCTCGGTGATTTTCACGGGTTCCAGGGCTCAGAGGCAGGCTGCGGAGGAGAGCAAGGCAGCCTATGCGCAGGCGCTGTCGCAGCGGGGCTTCGGGCCGGTCACAACCGAGATCCTGGACATGCCTCAATTTTATTATGCCGAGGCCTATCACCAGCAATATCTGGCAAAAAATCCGGATGGATATTGCGGGCTTGGCGGAACCGGAGTTGCTTGCCCCGCCGGGCTCGGATCCTCTCAGGCATCCGATACGCCCACCGCGAACATTTCTCCGTGAAGCCATGGACATGGCTCAATGAAATTTTCATAAGATTTGCCCATGAGTCACACTGAAGTGATGCAGCGCACTGAGGCCGAGCTGAAATTGGTGCAACATTTCTGGTGTGCGGGCCGTTGATCTGAATGTGGAATGCGATGAGCGAGCGTTCGGTTTCCCGGAGTTTCGGAATGTCATTGGCAAGAAGTTTGTCGATTCTTTTCATTTTTTGCATTGCAGGAGCTGGCCAGGCCCTCTCCGCGGGGGCAGCGGATCATACGAAAGCAGACATTACCCGCCAAAAGTCTCCTCCTCCCGCAGCGGTCAAGCATTTGAAGCCCCAGGCGCCGATCGTCATGGGACGCAGCGTGGCCGTCCATCGCAAGACAAAGCTGCATCATGTGAAAGTAAAGCCGCTCGAGACGAGCGATAATCAGCGGCCCGCAGCACAATGAGAGCTACCGGAGCGCGGGGCAGGCCAGCCCGCTTTGCCGCTTGCTCTTCTTGGAAGCGACACTCAGCGGGCAGAGAGGACGGTTCTGCACTCGGAGGGCAGCTGGGCCATTGTCAGGGAAGACCTGGGTTTCTGAGGCCCCGGCTTTGGGTGCAAGATCTCCTCGGAGAACCACCAGTTCAGTGAAGAGTCGCAACCGTCTCCCGGGGGGACAGGATCCTGCCCCTGGCAAGCATCTTCACCCTCAGGGCAAGCAAGCCGGACGTGAAAGTGGTAATCGTGCCCGTAATACGGCCGGACCTTCCTAAGCCATGAGCGGTCAGGCCCAGCCTCCCGGCAGAGAGCCTTCTTGATCGCCGCATTGACGAAGATGCGCTGGACCGCGGGATCCTGGGCCGCAGACTTGATGACTGCAAAGTGATCTGGAGTCCACTTTGCCGGATCGACATCGAGGCGGTCGCTGCGCACGACATTGACCGCCATCATCTCCTCGCGCTCGGCCGCTGTGAGCGCCCGTTCGGGCATGGGGGTCAGCCAAATATCTGCATCGAGGCCGATCTGATGCGAGGCATGGCCGGAAAGCATTGGGCCGCCCCGCGGCTGCGACATGTCGCCCACCAGAATCCCGGGCCAATGGCTTACCCGCGGAACCTTGAGCGCAAACCGTTCGAGAAAGCCGATCAGCGCCGGATGCCCCCAGTTCCGGTTGCGGGACAGGCGCATGACCTGCCAAGCGGGGCCATTCACCGGGAGCGGCTGTCCTCCCGCGAGGCAGCCCCGCGAATAAAAACCAATCGTGCGGGCGGCCAACGGCGCTGGCATGCCTTGACGGCCGAAGAGCAGTTTCGCTGGAGTAGCAGGGTCTCCGGGATTTGCGAGCGGCGGAAGCTCTGCGGGTTCGAGGGTGCCTCTCTCTTGCGCAGCAGCCGTGAAGCCTGCCGCCGCTGCCATCAGCAGAAAGACCGTGACTGCCAATCGTGGACGCATCGATCGCTCTCCAAAGCGGGTGCAGAGATGACTATTTTTGCCAACGGTGTAAGAATTCGTAAAAGCCCTGCGTGAATTTGCAAGCGGCGGCAAGGTCTTCTGCAGCCTAAAACGGGGGATGCCATTCCGAAAAGTATCATGCCCATGGCGGCCGTTTCAGTGAACCGGGTGAGCCCGGCCGCGGCCGCGGCAGGGCTGGCAGGCAGCTCCGGCGTTATTCTCGCTGCTCTCGGCGCTCATGTCATTTCCGACCCTAGGCTTTCAATTGCGGCAGATTTCCTGCTCTTTCACGCGGCTGCCGCCCTTGCGGCCTGCGGCCTTGCTCTCGCCTTCCGTTATTGCGGAGCTTGGTTTCTTGCCGCCGCATGGGCTTTTCTAGGAGGCGCCGTTCTGTTTGCCGGAGGGCTTAGCGCGCCAGCGCTGACTGGGAAGAGCTGGCTCCCGATGGCTGCCCCCCTTGGCGGACTGATCCTCATCGCGGCCTGGCTATGGGTTGCTTTGGCTGCATTAATGGCAGCCCGCGCGACGAGCGCGATGCGTCAACAAGGGCAAAGTGATAGCTGACAAATTCCTGGACTTTGAATCTGGCCGGGCGCAAGATAACCCGCTTACCCCCAAATTTGGCCTGGCAAGCTTACCATGGAATTTTCCGGCGCTGGCGCGCCTTCCGGCAGAAAACGAATATTGATCGTCGAGGATGAGCAGTTCGTAGCGCTCGCCTTGGAGGGCATGCTGTCGGATCTTGGTTTCGATGTGTTGGGAACTGTTGCCGACGTGTCCACCGCCCTGGCGCTAATTGCGCGCGAGGAGATTGGCGGCGTGATCCTCGATGTCAAGCTAGGTCGGGAGAGGTGCGATCCGGTTGCCGATCTTCTTGCCCAGCGCGCCTGCCCCTTCTTTTTTGTAACGGGCTGTGATGTCTCAGAGCTGCCTGAGAGGCACGCGGGCTGCACCGTGCTTCAGAAGCCTTTCGGCTTGGACCAGCTTCTGCCCGCGCTGCGCGAAAATTTCGGGTTTCAGAGCAGCGAGCATTCCGGCTTCGGCATGCAAAGCAAGCCGGCCGACAACCGGTCCCTGATACCGGCAGCAGGGCCGCCATCTGTCCCGCCAGGAGCCTTTTGAACCGCGACCGGCAATCAAAGCCGGAGCATGGCAAGACGCCGGATGGCAAGCCTTCCTTTGCGCGCGGCGCGCAGCGCAGAAACGCTCTATTTCCATAGAATTGTCCGGCCTGCCTTGATCATGACACAGTCCACGCCCAGACCGCTGCGGAGGTAAAGAGTGCCGGTCTCGGCGCCCGGAAACCGGCAAAGGTGTTCGCCGGAGACATGACCCCCTTCCTTCCGGCCAGCCGATATTCTTGTCCGGCGCCACAAGCGTCTTGACGGCCCTAAAAAAACGGCAACAGGGTTTAGAGTGGCCTGATAACCATGGATGCATCGGGATTGGCCGTTCGAGACCCGCCGCCGCAAAAGCGGCGTAAGCGGGGGATCGTCCGCGCCATGGTCTTGGCCATGGTTTTTCTCGGTGCCGTGGCGGCTGCTGCGCCCTGGGCGTTTTCAAATGCCGCTTTACGGGCAGAGGCGGCTTCCCAGATCCGCAAGTTGACAGGGCTCGATGCCACCTCTCTTGGCCGGGCTGTCTTCGTCGTGCTTCCCCGGCCTCACATCAGTCTCGACGATGTGCGTTTTGCGGACAAGGCGGGCACGCTTCGTGTGAGCGCCCAGTCCCTCAAGGTCAATCTGAGGGTTGTTTCGCTCTTGAGCGGCGCAATTGAGATTGCCTCGGTCACTCTCGGCAAGCCGGACATAGAGATCAGCCTTGACCGTCAGGCCGTCCCGCCAGACAGCGTCATCGGCCGCGCCGCGCATGCAGCCCCCGGCACAAAAGAGGCTGTTGCGGCTGATGCAGCGCGGCTTGGCTCTTTAACTCTGATTGACGGCCGGGCGCGTCTGAAAAGCGAGAGGGCAGGGGACGAAATCTTGATCGACTCGATCAACGTGACTCTGGACTGGCCAAAGCCTGGGGCTGCAGCTTATCTCACGGGACAAGCAAGCATTCTCGGCGAGACTGCAACCATTGCCGCCTGGATCGCAAACCCGGCAGGATTGTTGAGGGGGCAGGAGTCCGGCGCAAGTTTGACCATCGATTCGGCATCCTATTCCCTTTCCGCCATGGGCAGCGCCGCAAGCGTGCCAGATTGGCAATTCAACGGCCGCCTCCATGCTTCGGCGCCGTCCTTGCGGGCAATCCTCGAAGCGGCCGGCCATTCCGTTCCCCTTTATGCGCCGCTCAGCGATTTCAATCTCGGCTGTGACGCAAGCATCGATCCTTCAAACGCAGTCCTATCAGGGCTCCGGCTGCGCTTTGACGACAGCGTCTTCGAAGGAACGCTGGCATTTCAGCGGCGCGGCAGCACTCCTCTGCTTTCGGGCACGTTAGCAACGTCCCAGTTTTCGCTGCGCCCCTGGCTTCCGGGCGTGTCCCCAGCCGCCGAGCGCGATGGCCAATGGAGCCAGGAGCCATTCGATCTGCAAAAATACGGTAATTTGGGCCTCGACCTGCGGGTCTCCGCTGGCCGACTGCTTCTTTCGCGGTTCGATATCGAAGACGCGGCCTTTTCGATTTTGCGCAGCCGTGGCCGTTTGGAAGCTGCCCTCATTGGAGCCAAGGCCTATCAAGGGTCCGTCAAAGGTCGGATTACGGTCGAGCCCAGGAGCGAAGGCATCGGCGTCCAGGCCGCCGCAGTGTTCTCCGGCGTAGACCTCGCCGGGCTCTCGTTTGATGCCTTCGGAGGGGCGGAGATTTACGGTTCTATGACCGGCGCCATCGACATTGAATCGTCGGGAGGGAACGTGAAAGACCTCATGCGGAACCTCTCCGGTACTGCGCATGCCGATGTGGCACGCGGGCAGCTCGGAAGCATTGATCTTGAATCTGCTCTGCGCCGTATCGACAAGAGGCCGCTTGGATTGCTCACGGACATTCGCCGGGGCAGAACCCCGTTCGAACGGGCAAGCTTCGGTCTGCGTTTTCTTGACGGCGTTGCCAGCGTTGAGGAGGGCGTGCTCGAAAATGCAAATTTACGGCTTTCGTTCGGCGGAACGGTTGATTTCGGTGACCGCAGTCTTGATCTTCACGCGGTTGCGATGCCCCCGTCTGCGGATCCCCGCAACGGGACCGGCCAGGACTTCCGCTTCGATATCACCGGCTCTTGGGACGAGGTTTCCTTCAAGCCCGATGTGCGCAGCCTGATCCGCAGATCGGGGGCAGCCGCGCCGCTCTTCGAACAGCCATCAAACGGTTCCGTGCCTCAAGATGCCCAAAGCGCCAGCGGCAAATAACGCATGAGCAGGCCTGTCTGCGTCCCGGAGAGCTCAGCCAGCTGAAGAGACACTCCGGCTGAACCTGTCTTTCCAGCCCGGCAAAGCGCCCGGAAATGGCAGCGCCTTTGCTTCATAGACCGCCCGCGCGATCGCCCGGGCCAAGCAGTCGGCCGCGCATTGGCCGATCTCAACCCGGTCACGAAGGGAAGGCGGATGCGGCGCGGTCCCTGTTGCGGCAGCGAAGACCGTGTCCCCATCAAGGCAGGCATGTGAGGGGCGAAGCGCCCGTGCCATGCCGTCCTGTGCCATGACGGCAAGGCGCTTTGCTTCCGGTTTGCTCAAGGCGGCATCGGTTATGACGATGGCGATCGTTGTGCTCTCCGGCCCTGCGCCCTTCATCTGAAAATCGAGCGCGCCCTGCGGCAAAGGGCAGGGCCAGCCAAGGCCGCCAAACTCGCTGTCCCTTTCGTAAGGCGCAGCCCAGAAATGCGGCCCTTCGCCAATGGTCGCCCGGCCGAGAGCGTTGACGGCCGCGCAAGCAAGGACCTGAAATCCCTCCCGGGTCGCGGCACTTGCCGAGCCAAACCCGCCCTTCAAATTTTCTGTGGCCGCGCCATAGCCTGCGCCTTCGCTCCCAAGCGCGAAGCAGCGCTTTGCCGCAGCGGCGGCCTCATAGCCGAGCCGCCAGTAAACCGGCTTGCTCCCGAAGTTCTTATTGCCGCCATTTGCAAGATCGAAGAGGACCGCGCCAGGAACAATTGGAACCCTGATGCCCCGCAGGGCAAAGCCCTGCCCCCTTTCGCTCAGAAAAGCAGCGACGCCCCCCATTGAGTCGAGCCCGTAAACTGAGCCTCCCGAGAGAACGAGCGCGTCCACCCTTTCGACCGTCATGCCTGGCTCAAGCAGCGCAGTGTCCCGCAGGCCCGGTGCGCCCCCATACACGGCAACCGAGGCGATGGCGGGCGCCTCGAAGATCAGGGCGGTGACGCCAGAGGCGAGCGTTTCGTCATGGGCGTGGCCAACCAGAATGCCCGGAATTGGAACCTTGACCTCGTCTCCAGGCTGCGCGCCTTGTACGCCTTGTACGTGGCTCCCATTGGCCATCCTAACGGTTCCGTTGCTGGACGGCGGAGATCCCTGGCCCGTCACGCCAAATATCTGCACACAGGCACCGCTTTAACATACTGAGATGATCTTAAATAGACGGGCCTTTGCTTTGAATTACAGGTTTGTACCCAAAAAGTAGATGAATTTTCAGGTTTCCGGCAAAAACTTGTTTTGCATTGCAACGATTACCTGAGCGCGTGACAAATCGCTCCATAACAGGAGCATAAACTGCGCCTGATCTTGAGCTTTACACAGGGTGATTGCTCGCTCGCCGCCCATTCACTTTCAAAATGGAATGGCAGCTCTGAATAAGAACATAGATGAGGGAGGACTCGAGTAAAATAGTGCGCGAATATCAGTATCGTCGTGAAAAGTTCAGGGTGAACGCGCATGGAATTGCTGGTCACGAGGAGGTTTTCATTATCCATCTTGTTGACGGCGTTGAAATGGGAGAGCTGTCGATCGACCGCATGACCGAGGAAAACGACAGAAGCGCTCCCCTCGAGGACATTTGTATGATGCTATGCGACCGCCTCATCGCGGAGCAAAATATTGATTGCGCCTCTCCCGGGTCCGGTTTTACTTGGGTTGAGGGTAAGGTTCTGGCCCAAGTTCACGACGGCATTCAGGATCTCCATTGAACGCCTCTGGAATTGGAAAGGCCGGCAGCGCAAGACCTTGCTGGCCTTCCGCTCATACAGTCTCAAGGGGGCGTCTGGTCATCCCCGGCTCTGCTCACGAGCCGCGGTAACGGTTGACGATGTCATGGGAGATGCGCCCGCCTTCAGCCAGGAACCGGCCAATCACGGCCTGCGCATTTGGCGTGCATGACCTGTAGGTGCGCTCATAATCACGAAAACCCCGGTTGTAGCTCCCCGCCAGCCGCTCCTTGCGGGTTTTTGTCCGCGCCTCGGTTTCAAGTAGCGATTGCATCCTGCCCCGCCAGTCCACAGGCGGATGAGCCGCGCAGAGATCGTCGAGATAGCTCAATGCTCCGAGAATTTCGGCAAGCCGCAAGAGATCAGGCTCATAAGGGGGAGGCGGGCCTTCGGCTTCGATTGCGGGGGCGTTCGCGCCGGGCGCGGGCTGCCCCGATGCCGGCGTTTTGGGCTTCATCTTCTTCTGCTTGGGCTTCGCCGGCGCTTGACCGCTTGCAGCTGGGGGTTCTGCAGCCCTGGGGGGAGCCGAAGGCTCGGGCGTTTGTTTCTTGCGGAACCAGTCGCCAAAGAGAAAGTCGAACTGGGCCGCCGACGGTGTGGCCGCGGCCGCAAGGAGCATAGCTGCCGCAGCGGTCCGGAGTGCCGTTCTAGCCCTCTTCCTCAGCTGGGGGAACATCCAAAACACCCCGGCCATTCACGCCTCGCCCCTCTTCAAGGCGGTGCCGCGCGCCTTGATCATGGTTTCGGCGCTTTCGATAACCTCACGAATCTGAGGCGTGCAGGGGAAGCGGCTAAGGCTGCCCGGCTCAACCCAGACGGTCTCGCAAAGCTCCGGCCCCGGCATCGAGTCTCCTTCGGTCCACTCACCGGCAAAGGATGCAATGACGAAATGATGGCGGATTTTCCCTGCCTCATCCCGGTCGATGATCTCGACATTGCGATTGAATCCGCAAATGCGCGCGCTCACGCCGGTTTCCTCCCGTAATTCCCGCAATGCCGCCGATTCGAGGCTTTCCCCAGCCTCCACCAGGCCGCCGGGAAGGGTGTAGCCGCTGGAAAATGGCGGCCCCGCCCGCTTCACAAGGAGGACCCGCCCTTGCCGGAAGACCGCGATGCTTGCTCCGAGAATCGGGCGCTCAGGATAGGCCCGCGAAGACGCGGGCGGGGCGGCGCTCATGGGTAAAGCCTTTCCTTGGTCCAAGCATCATCCTCGCTCTGCCGCCGGAAGGCGAGACGGTCGTGCAGCCGGAAAGGCCCTTCAGCCCAGAATTCGATATAGAGGGGGGAGATCCCATAGCCGAGCCAAAAGGGCGGCCGGGGCACTTCCCGCAGGGCGAATTGCGCGGCATATTTTGCGACGGCCTGCTCCAAGGCGAATCTGCTCTCAAGCGGCCGTGACTGCTGGCTCGCCCAGGCGCCGATACGGCTTTGCAGCGGCCGGGTTGCAAAATAAGCATCGGCCTCGGCATCGGAGAGTTTCGCAACCGGGCCGCGCAGCCGCACCTGCCGGCGCAGCGATTTCCAGTGCAAAACGGCCGCAGCCCACATATTCGCCTTGAGCTCCTGGCCCTTTGCGCTTTCGGAATTTGTGTAGAATATGAAGCGTGACGACTCGACCCCCTTGAGAAGCACCATGCGCACATTGGGATGGCCCTCAGCATCCGCCGTCGCAAGGGCCATCGCATTGGGATCGCCAGGCTCGCTTTTTTGCGCCGCCTTGAACCAAGAGGCAAACAGGGAGAAGGGCTCATCCTCTGCGAAGTCACGAGTCGTTAACCCGTTCAAAGGTAAACCTCCAGCTGACAAGAATTTCGATGAGCGGCCAAGCCGTGGCAAGGGTACGCTGCACGCCGCAGCCAAGATTGAACACTTTGGGTTCTAACATGGCTCGCGGATTCCGGGCCATTGCCCGCTCAAACCGCCCGGAATTGGCCGCGGCTGACGCCCTGGGGGGCATTGCCGCGGGGATCCGAAAAGCCGCCGCCCTAGTCTTTTTGCCCGCAATGCTTGCCGGTTGCGCCTTGTCGTTTCCGATTGCGCCCCTTTTCCATTCTGGCGCCGGCGACGATACAACAAGCAAAATCCCCGAGGCTTCGCTCTCGAGCATGCTTGACGCGGAGGACTGGCGGCGCGCAAAGGCCGCGCTAGCGACGGCGCTCGATCCGCAGGGCAATGGCTCGCTTGTGGGATGGGATAACCCCGACTCCGGTGCCAAAGGGTCATTCACGCCGGTCGGGAAGCCCTATCCCCTCGATGCAAAGATCTGCCGGGCCTTTCTGGCGGAGGTCAGCCGCAAGGACGGCGCGCAGACGCTGCAAGGGACCGCCTGCTCTGACCGCAGCGGCGCCTGGTCGATCGCCGAAGCAAAACCCTGGAAGAAAATCTAAGCGCAGAATGATTTTGCCCCAGCAAGGCATTGCGCCCATATAGCCTTGCGGCTAACTGTCCGCCGCCCCAATTTTGCAACAGACAGTTGCGTTCGTGCTAAAGAACGGGCGGACGCGAAAATGGGCTCATCAATGCGCGATCCTTACGCCGTTTTAGGGGTTTCGAAGACCGCCGATATGGCTGAAATCAAGAAGGCCTTCCGGAAGCTTGCAAAGAAATACCATCCCGATCAAAGCAAAGATCCAAGGGCAAAAGAGAAATTCGCCGAGGTGAGCGCTGCTTACGAGATCGTCGGCGACGAGAAGAAGCGCGCCGCCTTCGACCGCGGCGAGATCGATGCGGAGGGCAAGCCCCGGTTTCACGGATTCGAGGGATTTGGCGCCGAGGGGCCGGGATTCGGGCGCGGCGCGCATGCGGGCGGCCCAGGCTTTCAGCATTTTGAGTTCAACTTCGGAGGCGGCCCTGGCGCAGGCGGCTTTTCGGCAAGCGATATCTTCGCCGATCTTTTCGGCGGCGCGGCCACACGGCGCGGCCGAGCCCGCGCGCAAGCCGCCCCGCGCGGCGATGATGTCGCGGTGAGCGTAACAGTAAGCCTTCTCGATGCCGTGCGCGGGACGGCCTCCCGCGTCAATTTGCCGACGGGCAGGACCTTGGAGGTCACGATCCCGGCTGGGATCGAGGACGGCAAGCAGATCCGCCTCAAGGGGCAGGGCCAGCCAAGCCCCTTCGGCGGGGAGCCTGGCGATGCCTGGGTCACCGTGCATATCGCCAAGCACCCCTATTTCCGCATCGAAGGGCGCGATCTGCGCCTCGACCTGCCCATCACACTTTACGAGGCGGCCCTTGGCGCCAAGGTCAATGTTCCGACTCTTGAGGGAACGGTCGAGCTGACCATTCCGCCGGGCTCAAGCGGCGGAAGGACTTTGCGCCTGCGCGGAAAGGGCCTGCCTGGCCCGAAAGGGGTCACAGGGGATCTGCTCGTGAGCCTCAAAATCGTTTTGCCCGAGGAGTCCGATCCCGAGTTCCTCAATCTGATGCGCAAATGGGAAACGCAGAAGCCCTATAATCCGCGAGCGGGGATGAAATGAGGCGGGGCGACGCATTTATGCTTTTGATAACAGGCGGATTCCATGGTGAGTGAGCCGGAGAGCGCGGCGCCCGGCGGCTATGACGCCCTGGCCCAAGCAAAGGAGCTCCTGCGATCGGTCCGCGCGGGGGCGCTTGCCACGATTGTGCCGGCAAGCGGATCTCCCTTCGCCAGCCTCGTCAATGTCGCAACGCTGCCGGACGCAAGCCCGATCTTGTTAATGTCACGCTTGGCCGCGCACACGCGCCATCTCGATGCTGATCCAAGGCTTTCGCTCTTGCTTGCGAAGACGGGGCCCGGCGATCCCCTCACCCATCCGCGAATCACCATCATGGGCCGCGCCGCATGCGTGCTAGAGCCGGATGCAAGGCAGATGCTCAAGACGCGCTTTCTCGCCAAACATCCTGATTCAGCGCTTTATGCTGATTTTGCGGACTTCTCCTTCTGGCGGGTGAGCATGGAGGAGGCGCATCTTAATGGCGGGTTTGCGCGCGCCGCGCATTTCAAGGCGGCGGCGCTTTTAACCCCCATTGACGGAGCTGAAGAACTGATTTCAGCCGAGCCGGAGCTGCTTACCGAATTGAACGGGCGCCGGGCGGGCGAGATTGCGCTTCTTGCCGCCGGGCTTGCGGGCTTGCCGCCGGGCGATTGGCGCGCCACTGGGATCGATCCGGAGGGGATGGATTTGGCGCTTAGAGAGCTGACGGCGCGTATTGCCTTTCCCCGCGCCGCCCGCACGCGCGCTGGAGTGTTCGAGCTGTTCTCCCTCATTGTGGAGCAAGCCCGGCAGGCGGCTGGCAAGACCGCTTGAAAAAGACCCGCGCGGCGCGCTGGGAACAGGGTTCTGCCTGTTTTTGTCCTCTAGCCTTGTTTCCCTTCCTCGTATATTAACCGGGCTTGCATCAAACGGCCGGCGCAGCGGGGGGGGGGGGTAAACATTGCATTGTGCTGATCTTTTCAATCCTTCTCTGAGAGCGGCTTCCAGCAGAAAGGACTTGAAAAGGGTTTCTATCAGCTTCAATGCACCCCTGCTTCCCAAAGGCGCAATGCATTGCGGCGAGGCACGGGCCGCAACGGGCGCGGCTTCCTGCCCAGGGACAGGCGGCGCGCCTCGATCCCGCAGCCGCTTGTTTTCCCTTCGCGGCAAGGTTTCCAAACCGCCGCCCTGGCGGGGCGGCGCCGCTTGGCCCGCGCCGGTTGAGGGATCCGTATTTTTGCATGAACGAACCGGCCCGAAGCTGGCTTGAGCGGCAGAGCTAGCGGGGATTGCGGTGCCGCCAGCGCGGCAAGTGTTGGCCCGAACCTTCAGGAGAGAAAATAAATGAATGCGACCGTGAACAGTCCGACAGCGAACGGCAAGCTGCGCGACTGGGTGAGCGATATGGCCGCGCTATGCAAGCCCAGCGAGATTGTTTGGCTCGATGGGAGCCAGGAGGAGTACGACCGGCTCTGCCAGATGATGGTCGACGCAGGGACCTTCATACGCCTCAATCCGGAGAAGCGCCCCAACTCCTATCTTGCCCGCTCGCATCCTTCTGACGTGGGCCGCGTGGAGGACCGGACCTTCATCTGCTCGAACGACAAGGACGATGCGGGCCCGACGAACAACTGGGCGCCGCCCGCGGAAATGCGCGCGACCTTGCAGGGGCTTTTCGACGGCTGTATGGCGGGCCGCCCGATGTATGTGATCCCCTTCAGCATGGGGCCGATTGGCTCGCCCATTGCCAAGATCGGCGTGCAACTCACTGACAGCCCTTATGTCGCCGTCAATATGCGGATCATGACCCGGATGGGGAAGGCTGTGCTCGATGCGCTCGGCAGCGATGGATTCTTCATCCCGTGCATGCATTCGGTGGGCGCGCCGCTCAAGCCCGGTCAGAAGGACGTGCCATGGCCGTGCGAGCCGGACATCAACCGCAAATACATCGTCCATTTCCCTGAGACTTACGAGATCTGGTCTTACGGCTCGGGTTACGGCGGCAATGCTCTCCTTGGCAAGAAGTGCCTTGCGCTGCGCATAGCCTCGGTAATGGCGCGCGATGAGGGCTGGCTTGCCGAGCACATGCTGATCATGGGCGTCCAAGCGCCAAACGGCGAGAAGACCTATCTCGGCGCCGCCTTCCCGAGCGCCTGCGGCAAGACCAATCTCGCCATGCTGGTGCCCCCGCAAGGATTTGAAGGCTGGAAAGTCAGCACTGTTGGCGATGACATCGCCTGGATCAAGAAGGCGCCAGACGGGACTCTCCGCGCGATAAACCCGGAAGCAGGCTTCTTTGGCGTTGCGCCGGGCACGAATGAGCGAACCAACCCCAATGCGATGGCAACGGTAAGCCGGAACTGCATCTTCACCAACACGGCGCTGACCGATGACGGCGACGTCTGGTGGGAAGGCATGACCAGCGAGCCGCCCGCGCATCTCATTGATTGGAAGGGTGAGGACTGGACCCCGGGCTGCGGGCGCCCTGCTGCGCATCCCAACGCCCGCTTCACGGCTCCGGCAAGCCAGTGCCCATCGATCGACGCCGATTGGGAGAAGCCTGAAGGCGTGCCGATCTCTGCTTTTGTGTTCGGCGGCCGCATGAGCAAGGACATGCCGCTTGTGTTCCAGGCCTTCAACTGGTCCCATGGGGTTTATATCGCGGCCACAATGGGCTCCGAAGCCACGGCGGCGGCGATCGGACAGGCGGCGTTGCGCCGCGATCCCATGGCAATGCTGCCCTTCTGCGGCTACAACATGGCCGATTACTGGGGTCACTGGCTCAACATTGGACGGCAGCTTTCCGACCCGCCGCGGATCTTCCGGGTCAACTGGTTCCGCAAGGATGAAAATGGCAAATTCATCTGGCCCGGCTATGGCCAGAACCTGCGGGTCATCAAATGGATCATCGACCGTGTGCATGGCCGCGGCTATGCTGTCGAGAGCCCGATCGGCCTGATGCCGCGCCGCGAGGACATCGATTGGAACGGCCTCGACTTCCCGGCGGACAGATTCTACGCGATGATGTCGGTCAACCGGGAGGCCGCGACAGAGGAAGCCAAAGCGCACGAGGACGAGTTCAACAAATTTTTCGACCGGCTGCCCAAGGAATTCATCTTCGAGCGCGAGCTTCTGCTCTCACGGCTATGGCGTTCGCCGGACCGCTGGGAGCTTGCGCCCGCGGACACCGTCCGGCCGGCCGCATGATCCAAAGCGGTCTCTCGCGCAAAAGCTGCCGGGTTCTATCTTTTCGATAGACCGCCAGATCGCCTTTACCGCTCTCCCCCGCAAGGGGGGAGCAAGGCTTAATTTTACGGGCGGCTGATGGATGAGAAGCGGCGGGCGAGTTTTATCGTGCAGGAAACCGCTGCTGTTGTTATAGAGCCGGTCACACTGCGGGCGGTGCCGGTGCGCGTCCCCGCACGGCGGGCGTGGCGGAACTGGTAGACGCGCCGGATTTAGGTTCCGGTGGTGAAAATCGTGGGGGTTCGAGTCCCTCCGCCCGCACCAGCTCTGGCTGCTGCGGCCGTAGCAGGACAATGCCTGCCCGGCCCGTCATCCCGGATGTCACCTGTCAATCGTTCAAGGGCCTGTTCTATGGAAGTGACACAAACCCGCGCAGAAGGACTCAAGCGCGAGTTCAAGGTCGTGGTTCCCGCTGCGGATCTCGCGGAGCGGGTCGAGCATCAGCTCGCCACGCTGAAGGCAAAGGCTCATATTCCGGGGTTCCGGCCGGGTAAGGTTCCGGTATCTCACTTGAAGCGGCTTTATGGGCGCTCGATCATGGCCGAGGTCGTCCAGGAGGCTGTCAATGAAGCCCATCGCAAAATCGTCGAGGAAAACCAGCTGAGCCTTGCCACGCAGCCGACAATCGGCTTCACGGAAGATGGGCAGGCCATCGACAAAATGGCCGAAGCGCCATCGGATTTCGCTTTCACGGTTGCGCTCGAGGTGCTGCCTGAGCTCGAGGTGAGCGGGCTCGAGGAGGTCGAGGTCGAACGGCTTACGGCAGAGGTGCTTCCTGAGGAAATCGAACAGGCCTTGACCCGGCTTGCTGAAGCCAACCGGGCGTACACGCCAAAAGACTCCGAGGCTGCCGCCGCCCCCGGAGACAAGGTGACAATTGACTTCCGTGGAACACTCGCTGGAGAGCCATTTGAAGGGGGAGCCGGAGAGAATGTCGAGGTTGTGCTCGGTTCAGGCAGGCTCTTGCCTGGCTTCGAGGCGCAGCTCGAAGGTCTGAAAGCCGGCGACACGCGCAACGTCAAGGTCACGTTTCCCGAGGATTACGGCGTCGCCAAGCTCGCGGGCAAAGAGGCTGACTTCGCGGTGACCATCAAGGCGATCGAAGCCCCCTCTGCTGTCGAAACCGGCGATGACCTCGCAAAAGGGCTCGGATTCGAGGATCTGGAAAAATTAAAGGACGCTATCCGCGCGAGCATCGAGCGCGACTATTCCGCAGCCTCGCGGGCGAAATGGAAACGCGCGCTTCTCGATGCTTTGGACAAGAAATATATTTTCGAGGTTCCCGAGAGCATGGTGGCGCAGGAATTCGACGCTATATGGCGCACCGTGGAGGAGGAGCAGAAGAGGAGCGGGCGCAGCTTCGAGGACGAAAATACGACAGAAGAGGCCGCCCGCGCCGATTATCGCAAGATTGCTGAGCGGCGGGTGCGGCTCGGGCTGCTTCTGGCGGAGATCGGCAAAAAAGCGGGCATTAGCGTTTCAGACGAAGAGGTTTCGCAAGCTGTGGCCCGGCGGGCGCGCGCCTTCCCCGGCCAGGAAAAGAATATTTGGGATTATTACCGCGCTCACCCTCAAGCGCTGGCTGAAGTGAGAGCGCCGCTTTTCGAGGAAAAGGTCATTGATTATATAATCTCCCAGGTCAAAGTGACTGAGAAGACGGTTACAAAGGACGAATTGCTTAAGCCAAGTGACGAGGGGGAAATTCTGGCCGGCAGCGAAGAGGCGGCCGGAGCGCCGCCCGGCTGAGGCGCGGCGCAAGGCGCGGCCCCCATCGCGTCAGCAGGGCTTCCGGCGCTGCTTGCGGGGCATCCGCATTGTGGCATTGTAACCGCGGCACCGTTGGCGAGCGCGCGGGCGCGTTACCTTACGCCGGCTCGACAGCATAAACTCATCCAGGGAAGAATCCGCAATGCGCGACCGCAGTCCGATTGAAATCTATAACAATTACCTCATTCCGCAGGTCATCGAGAATACGAGCCGTGGCGAGCGCGGTTTCGACATCTACTCCAGGCTTCTGCGCGAGCGAATCATATTCCTGACGGGTCCCATCGAGGATCATATGGCTTCCGTCATCATTGCCGAGCTGCTTTTCCTGGAAGCGGAGAACCCGAAGAAGGAGATTTCGATGTATATCAATTCTCCGGGCGGCGTGGTCACGGCGGGCCTTGCGATCTACGACACGATGCAATTCATCAAGCCCAAGGTCTCAACCTTGTGCGTAGGGCAGGCCGCGTCGATGGGGTCTCTTCTGCTCTGCGCGGGGGAGAAGAATGCGCGCTATGCGCTGCCGAACGCGCGGATCATGGTTCATCAGCCCTCGGGCGGGTTCCAGGGCCAGGCGTCGGATATCGTCCGGCATGCCGAGGACATTATGAAGGTCAAGCACCGGCTGAACGAGATCTACGTCCGCCACACGGGCCAGGACCTCGATACGATCGAGAGGACGCTGGACCGCGATCACTTCATGTCGGCCGAGGAATCGAAGGCCTTTGGCCTTGTCGATCACGTCCTTTCGCAGCGCCCGGACGAGATGCAAGCCTCGGACAGCAAGTAGCCATTTCAGGCCTTCTGGAAGAAGCCCTTCATGCAAGGCCGCTGAGCGGCCAGGGGGCGGGCTGCTGCCCGCGGAGGGGAAAGTCCGCTTTCCTGCCGGGTATGCTGCTTGAGGTGGTACAAATATTGCTTATTTAGGGTTTTTGCGTAAATTGCCCTGGCCTGGGCCATCCTTCATGGCAGCGCGGCGCGCGCCGAATCGCACTAGTGAGAGCATTTAGCTTAAGGGAAAAATTGCGTAGATATGATTGGAATTAGGCCATATGCTGACCTGGCCGCCCATGCGCTGATTTGTGCAGGGGCTGCGGTGTGAACATTTGGGCCTGCTTGCGGATTGCATGCGCCTGAGGGAGGATGGGGGCCCCGAAGGAGAAAGCAGAGCGGGGGGGCATGAAGCGGGGCAGAAGAGCCCCGGTTGAAAGCCGAGGTGGCTGGCCGTGTGCTTTATCCCCAGCCGGAGCGCAGCGCTTGCCGCGTTCTACGCAGTGTGGCCGGATCTTGCAAATGGCTCTGGCCGGTATGGAGACGATCGATGACCAAGGTCGGCGGCAGCGACTCAAAGAACACGCTCTACTGCTCGTTTTGCGGAAAGAGTCAGCATGAAGTCCGCAAGCTCATCGCGGGGCCGACGGTTTTCATCTGCGATGAATGCGTCGAGCTTTGCATGGATATCATCCGTGAGGAGAACAAATCCTCGCTTGTGAAAAGCCGCGATGGCGTTCCAAGCCCGAGAGAGATCTGCAAAGTTCTCGACGACTATGTCATCGGCCAGTCGCAGGCGAAGAGGGTCCTGTCGGTCGCTGTGCATAACCACTACAAGCGCCTCAATCATGCGGCAAAGCACAATGATGTTGAGTTAGCGAAGTCGAATATCCTTTTGATCGGCCCGACGGGCTCAGGGAAGACGCTGCTTGCCCAGACGCTCGCACGCATCCTCGACGTGCCATTCACAATGGCCGATGCAACGACCCTCACCGAAGCCGGCTATGTCGGTGAAGACGTCGAGAATATCATTTTGAAGCTTCTTCAGGCCTCCGACTACAATGTCGAGCGGGCGCAGCGCGGTATCGTCTATATCGATGAGATCGACAAGATCTCGCGTAAGTCCGACAATCCTTCGATCACGCGGGATGTCTCTGGCGAAGGCGTGCAGCAGGCATTGCTCAAGATCATGGAGGGAACAGTGGCCTCGGTGCCTCCGCAGGGCGGCCGCAAGCACCCCCAGCAGGAGTTTCTCCAGGTCGACACAACAAACATTCTTTTTATCTGCGGCGGCGCCTTTGCAGGCCTTGAAAAGATCATTTCGATGCGGGGCCGCAGCACGTCGATTGGCTTTGGCGCTACCGTCCAGGCGCCAGACGACCGCCGGACAGGCGAGATCCTGCGCAAGGTCGAGCCCGAGGATTTGCTGAAATTCGGCCTTATTCCCGAGTTTGTCGGCCGCCTGCCAGTCATTGCAACGCTTGACGATCTCGACGAGGACGCGCTGAAGAGGATTCTCACCGAGCCAAAAAATGCATTGGTCAAGCAATATCAGCGTCTCTTCGAAATGGAGAACACAGAGCTCACCTTCCAGGACGAGGCCTTAAACGTCGTCGCCAAGAAGGCGATCGAAAGACGGACCGGCGCCCGCGGCCTGCGCTCCATCATGGAGGGAATCTTGCTCGATACGATGTTCGAGCTCCCCGGGCTCGACGGCGTGGAACAGGTCGTTATTGGGCCGGATGTCGTCGAAGGGAAGTCCCGGCCGCTCTACATCTATGCCGAGCGCGGCGAGAAAAGCGGAACGAGCGCCTGACCTGTCATGAGCGAGGACCTGCCTGAGCCCCATCTCCTGCTTGAAACAAAACCGCAGCCCCGCCATCTCTGCGGAAAAGATACAATTTTTCGGAATAGGAACAGCAAATGACCGAGAAGCGCGAGACGGCCCGGCCTGGCACGGTAGATACCTATCCGGTTCTGCCGCTCCGCGACATTGTGGTTTTTCCTCACATGATTGTGCCGCTCTTCGTCGGCCGCGAGAAGTCGATTCGCGCGCTCGAAGAGGTGATGAAGGCCGATAAGCTTATTCTTCTTGCAACTCAAAAGACAGCAGCCGACGATGATCCGGCCCCGGAGGCGATCTTTTCAACCGGCACGCTCGCCTCGGTGCTTCAGCTTTTGAAACTTCCCGATGGCACCGTGAAGGTTCTGGTCGAAGGCCAAGTGCGGGCCAAGGTTGGCGAATATACGCGCACCGAGGATTTCTACGAGGCCCAGGCCGAAGTTCTTGGCGACGAGCCCTTCGATAAAGTCGAGGTCGAGGCGCTCGCCCGGTCGGTTCTTGCAGAATTCGAAGGCTACGTCAAACTCAACAAAAAGGTTTCGCCCGAAGTCGTCGCAACCGCCGCGCAGATCGAGAGCTACTCCAAGCTTGCCGACACGATCGCTTCGCACCTCTCGATCAAGATCGCCGACAAGCAGACTTTGCTTGAAACCGTCTCGATTGCCAAAAGGCTTGAGAAATGTCTTGCTCTCATGGAGAGCGAGATCTCCGTTCTTCAGGTGGAAAAGCGCATCCGCACGAGGGTCAAGCGCCAAATGGAGAAGACCCAGCGCGAATACTATCTGAACGAGCAGATGAAAGCGATCCAGAAGGAGCTCGGCGACGAAGACGGAAAGGACGATCTCGCGGAGATTGATGAGCGCATCAAGAGCACGAAGCTTTCCAAGGAGGCGCGCGACAAGGCGTCGGCGGAATTGAAAAAGCTCCGCCAGATGTCGCCGATGTCTGCGGAAGCCACCGTTGTGCGCAACTATCTCGACTGGCTCTTGTCGATCCCGTGGAATAAGCGCACGAAGATCAAGAAGGACTTGGCTGCAGCCGAGAACATCCTGGACAGCGAGCACTTCGGCCTTGAGAAAGTTAAAGAGCGGATCATCGAATATCTTGCGGTTCAAAGCCGCGCGAACAAGCTAAGCGGGCCAATTCTGTGCCTTGTCGGCCCTCCGGGCGTGGGCAAGACTTCGCTTGGCCGCTCGATCGCTAAAGCAACCGGGCGCGAATTCGTCCGCATGTCGCTTGGCGGCGTTCGCGACGAAGCTGAGATTCGCGGCCACCGTCGCACTTATATCGGCTCAATGCCCGGCAAGATCATCCAGTCGATGCGGAAGGCAAAGAGTTCAAATCCGCTCTTCCTGCTTGATGAGATCGACAAGATGGGGATGGATTTCCGGGGCGACCCGTCGTCGGCGCTTCTCGAGGTTCTCGATCCGGAGCAAAACCATTGCTTCAACGATCATTATCTCGAAGTGGACTATGACCTCTCAAACGTCATGTTTGTCACAACGGCAAACACGCTCAACATCCCAGCGCCTCTGATGGACCGCATGGAGATCATCCGGATTGCCGGATATACCGAGGACGAAAAGGTTGAGATCGCGCGCCGCCATTTGATCCCGGCCGGGCTCAAGAAGCATGGCCTAAAGACGGGGGAATGGTCAATCGATGACGACGGCCTCCTCACGCTGATACGGCGCTATACGCGCGAGGCCGGCGTGCGAAATCTTGAGCGTGAGCTTGCAAAGCTCGAGCGGAAGGCCGTGAAGCAGATCCTGACAGGCACAACGAAACAGGTCGCGGTCACGAGCAAGACGCTGCCGGACTTTCTCGGGGTGCCGAAATACCGCTACGGCGAGGCCGAAAGTGAGGATCAAGTCGGCGTCGTCACAGGGCTTGCTTGGACTGAGGTGGGCGGAGAGCTTCTCACCATCGAAGGCGTGATGATGCCGGGCAAGGGGCGGATGACCGTCACGGGCAATCTGCGGGATGTCATGAAGGAGTCGATTTCGGCAGCGGCTTCCTATGTCCGGTCGCGGGCGGTCGACTTCGGCATCGAGCCGCCCATCTTCGACAAGCGTGATATTCACGTCCATGTGCCGGAAGGCGCAACGCCCAAGGACGGCCCTTCCGCTGGGGTTGCCATGGCAACAGCGATCGTTTCCGTCATGACGGGGATCCCGGTGCGGCGCGACATCGCCATGACCGGAGAAATCACCCTGCGCGGCCGGATCCTGCCGATTGGCGGATTGAAAGAAAAACTGCTCGCTGCGCTGCGCGGCGGCCTCAAGAAGATCTTGATCCCCGAGGAAAATGCTAAAGACCTTGTCGAGATTCCGAATCAGGTCAAGAACGCGCTTGAGATCGTGCCGGTGTCGCGCATGGAAGAGGTGCTGAGCCAAGCGCTGGTGCGTCAGCCGGTGCCTATAGTCTGGGATGAGGAGGCCAAGCCTCTTGCGCCATTGGCCTCGGATGAAGAGGCTGCAGACGCCCCTGGCGCCATGGCTCATTAACTAGCGGCGGAGCGCGCTGCATGGCGGCGGCCCGGGCAACCCCTGGCCGCCGTTAATTATTTTTCCGCCCGCGCCATATCAAATAAAGGAGCCCAGGAACGAAAAGGCTTGCTCCGAGGATAGCCCCGGCGCGCTCAAGGTCATGAGCGAGAGCCCGGACATCGGGCATATGCGCGCCGACATAAAAGCCAGCGAGGCTCCAGGCTGAGACCCAAAGCGCGCCCCCCAAGGCATTGAAAAAAAGGAAGCGCCGCCAGTCCATTTTCAACATGCCAGCGACGATCCCGTTGAGCTGCCGCAAGACGTTGAGGAATCTCGCGAAAGCAACCGTCACGGCGCCATAGCGCGCAAAGACCGCTTCCACCTGGCCGAGGCGCGGCGCCGTGATCCCGATCCTTTCGCCATATTTCAGGATCAGGGCGCGGCCCACACGCCGCCCGATGAGATAGCCGGCATTGTCGCCCATCACGGCACCGAGCCAGGCCCCAAGCATGAGCAGGGGCAAGGACAATTCGCCGCGCGCCGCGAGAACAGAGGCCAGGATCAGCAAGGATTCGCCCGGAAGGGGAGCGCCAAGCGATTCGAATGCCAGAATAACCATGACGGCGGCAGCGCCGTAGTGATGGACGAAGGGAGCGAGGCTCCCAAACAGCTGCTCGATATGTGCCGCTACAGTCATCGGGGTTTCAAGATCGGGGGAAATGGCTCTGCGCGCCCGGCGCTTTGCTCGGGAAAAAAGAAAGTGGCGCGAAGTCTCGCTTTGCTCCTTCTGCCTCCCTAGAGCGGGAAGTTCAAAGTCGCATAAATAGTGTCGCCTTCCGGGCGGTTTACGACGCCAAACTCGTGGAACCAGCGCCCGCTAAGGTTAAGCTGCTGCTGACCTTCGATGTAAGAGTAGGACAGCAATGGCCCGATCGCAGCGGCGCGGCCGCGGAATGGCCCAACGAGATCCCCTGAACCGTAATCATCGCTCACTTGCTGGTAGAAATAGCCGCCAAGGCCCGCTGCCCAGCCGCCAGCAAAATGCTGGTTCAGCGCCCATTCGAAGTGAAGCTCAGCGCCGCTTTGATAATCCGTTTTGTTGTTCCGCGCGTTAAAAGTGATGCCGAGCGCGGCAGAAATCTCAGCGCCCGTCACGGGGTTGAAGAAAGTATAGGCGCCTTTGATATCGATTGCTGGCCGGTTGAGGCCTGTTTGAACGAACCGGTTCGGGTCATAGTTGCCGGTCGGGACAAAGCCCGTCAGGACGAAGGCCCAATTGTTGTTGCCCGCATGCCAGCCGAGGACAGCGGCGTAATCCGTGTCGCCGAGGCTCGCAATACCGTCAGTCTGCGCCGCCCTCTCGACGGCGCCGTTCGTCAATTTGGGCGGAATCCAATTCTTGTTGCCGATAAAGGGAATCGTCGCAACAAAGCCAGCAGTCGCGCCAAAAATCTCGGTGTCAAAAAACCATCCGGCTTGGGCAATGTTTACCTGGAGACTGCTGGTGAGTCCCGGCTGTTTTCCATTGTAGAGAAGAAAACTGTCCCAAAAATAGGCGCCGGGCGGCGGCACATAGCCGGACATCGGGATTGTCAGGCCCAGAAAATATTCGCTGAATCCATACTCAACGGCGTTGGATGGAGAGTAAACAAAAACCGCTGCCGCAAATGAAGCTGTGCCCAATGCATAGTGCAGAGCGTGGCGCATGTCCATCGGTCTAGGCCCTTGGCCCTTCGGTCGCCAAATCGGCCTTTGGAGGAGTCGGATTTCGGCTGATCATACTCAACAATTGGCGCGTTTCCCAAAAGATCCTTGGCTTAACCGCTATATTGCGAGAGAGCGTTGCCCGGCGGCCACAGACGCTGCTGTTTGCCCGCCCCGGTCCGGTTTGCGGAATTTAGCCTTGGTGCGGACGACGGGAGTCGAACCCGTATGACCGAAGTCGAGGGATTTTAAGTCCCTTGCGTCTACCTGTTTCGCCACGTCCGCCTGGATCCAAGGGCTTTAAAGACGCTGGCTCTCTCCGGCAAGCGCTTGCCCGCCATATTGACGGCCTAGTACGGAAGGCGGCTGCCTTGTGCCCTTTATCCCTTCAGATTCCCCCTGATCGGCGCCTGAAAACTCAAGCCGAGATCCCAGGGAAAATAAATCCAGGTATCCTGCGACACCTCTGTGATGAAAGTATCGGCGAGGGGGCGTCCCATGGGCTTGGCGTAGACGGTTGCAATATGCGCCTTCGGCAAAGCGGCGCGGACAGCCTTTATCGTTGCGCCCGTATCAGCCAAATCATCGATCACAAGAAGACCCTCGCCGCCATTTTGTGCTGTTTCCGGCAGGACGGATTTCAAGATCTTGATCTCCCCCCGGATTTTCTCATCCGCATAGCTCGCGACGCAAAAAGTGTCGATGAAGCGGACATCGAGCTCGCGGGCTACGATCGCCGCTGGCACCAGCCCGCCGCGCGTGATGGCTACAATGCCTGAAAATGGCCCCGCTGACGAAAGCCGCCAAGCAAGCGCCCGCGCGTCCCTGTGAAACTGGTCCCAGGAAACGTGAAACGCCCGCTCGGAGGGCGCAGGGCGCGGGAGCGGGTCTTTGGCATCGCTCACGCAAAATCCTTTCCGAGCCGGGCGACGATGTCATTGATCGCCGCTGCTGCTGCGGCAACTTGCGCCGGGTCTTTGCCCCGGACCACGATCTCGTTGTGGAAGCGGCCGTCGCGAACTGCCGGGTAAGAGCCAATGGCCAGCGCAGGGCTTGCCGCAGCAAGCTCACTAAGGGGCCCTGCATAAGCGCCCTCCGGGATCGGCCCAGCGACAATCGTTTCGGCGACCGTCGGCGCTCCGCCCTTGAGCTTTGGCGCGACTTCGTCAAGCATTGCTTGCATAACGGAAGGTATGCCCGCAAGAACAATGACATTGCCGATCCAGAAACCTGGAGCTTTCGACAGTCTGTTCGGGATCAGCTCGGCGCCTTCGGGAACGCGCGCCATTCTCCGGCGCGCCGCATTCAGATCCTCGGGCCGGAAATGCTCAAGCAGCATTTTGATTGCGCGCGGGTCTTCCGAAATTTCAACGCCAAAAGCCGCCGCGATCGCATCGGCTGTGATGTCGTCATGAGTCGGGCCGATGCCGCCAGTCGTGAAAAGATAGTCATAGCGTGCGCGAAGCGTGTTGACCGCCGCAATGATCTCTCCGGCATCGTCCGGCACGATCCGCGCCTCGCGCAGATCGATCCCGGTTCTTGCCAGAAAGTCCGCCGTATAGCCGATGTTCTGGTCCTTCGTGCGGCCGGACAGGATCTCGTCGCCGATGACGAGAAGCGCCGCCGTCACGGATGCTGCTTGCGCCATGCCCGCTCTCCGCAGGGCTAGCTAGCATGAAATAGCGGCAATTTCGAACATTTTGGCAGCGTCAGCAGCGCTGCTGGCTTGTCCGGGCCAACGCCCAGCTGCGGACCGGGACGCTCATGGCGCCGTCATTCGTTGCTGATAGAGGCCCTCTCAGCCGTGACCACAGACTCCTTCCTATCGATTCTCCCCTATTGATTCTCCGGCTCGCTGCGGCGAGCCGGCCGTCCCAGGCATGAGCAGCCTCGTCATAGTGGAGGGTTTGCTGGGGAGAAAAAGAGGGCGTTCCTCCCGCCCAGGCATCACGCCTGCTGGATCGCTGAAAGCCTCCAGCCGTCCGGGCCGCTCCCCGTGAGCCTTGTGAAGGTCCAGACCTCTGTCACCTCTTGCGGCGCTGCGGGATCGCCGGAAACGACCCGGCCCGAGGCGCGGTCCACCATTGTGTCAATCAGCGAGAAGCGCATCGCAACGGTCGCATAATCGGCTTGGGGCTCGCTCCAGGCCTCTGCAAGATTGCCTTGCAAGAAGGTCACATTCGACAAACGGTTCACGACGCCCTTGCGGGCATTGGCAGCAAGCTCATTGGCAAAATAAGACGCCATCTCCGGCGTCGTAAGGCTGCGCAGAAGAGTTTCGTCCCCGGCGCTATAGGCGGATTGAATGGCCGCAAGCCGCTGCTCGAAGGTGCTGTAATCTTCCTGGGTCAAGTCGAGCTTCCGCCCTGCCAAGGGTCCGGCCGCCCCAAAGCGGGGGCCAGCAAAGGCGCCGCGGAGGGCCTGGTCCTGCTGCGGATAGGGCTCGCGCGGGCTTGCGCCGAAGTTTGCCCCTTGAAAGGCCGGGCGGCCACCCCTCACAAATCCCATCACAAGCTTGAACAGAAGAACCAAAAGCCCGATTTGCAGCAAGAGGCCGAGAATCGACAGGCCGCCGCCAAGCCCGCCGAAGAGCCCATGGCCGAACAGCAAACCGAAAAGGCCAGCGCCGAGGAAGCCGCCCAAAAGGCCTCGGCCGAAGCTGCCCGGGAAGAAGCCGCTCTGGGAATTCAAAGGGGAGCTGCGGAAGAAGTTTTCGCTGGGCGCGGTCAGCGAGCGCTGCATCGGAGCCGCGCCGCGCGGCGCGAGGGACGTTGCCGGAGGCGCGCTGAATGTGCGCGCGCCGCGGCTGCCAAAGGAGGAGCCGCTGCCCGCGCGCGCGAAAGCGTCGCCTGCAGCTGAAAGCGCAAGCGCTGCGGTGACGGCGAAAACAAGGATTGAGCGGCGCAATGCCATGACATGGGTCCTCATGTTGCGCGGAAAACCGCCCGGCTTATATGGGAGGGAATCGGCCAGGGCGCAACAGGGAGCGTCTCTGGGAGGCCGAAGGTGCCATCCTTTTCAGGCTCGGGCGCTCGCCGTTTGGAAACCCGGACGGAGCAGCGCTCCGCCCGGGGCAGGCGCTTACTTGAAGCCCATGCAGTTCGCGTAATAGGTCACCGTGCCCGGCCAATCCGAGAATATGCCTTTGATGCCGACTTGGCGGGCCAGGACATCGAGCAGCCGGAGGTAATCGCCGGGGCCCGTGACAGCTTTTGATATGCTCTGGAAATAATAGCCGCCCCCATCGGTCAGAGTGCCCGAGCGCTCAAGCGTCCAGGTGATGATGACGAAGCCGAGCCTTCTTGCTGCCAGCGCATAGGGCGAGGGAACGATATCCCCGTTGGAATTCAGGGTCACGAGCGCCCAGGTCGGGGGCGCGACGATTTGCACGCCGTTCTTGCGCATCTCGGGAAGAGCGGCGATGGCTGCCGGCACATCCGCCGGCGCATTCACGGTAGACAGCGCCACGGCCTGCTTTCCGAAAGCCGGAGCTTTCTTGATCCAATAATAGACGTCGTTAATGTTGAACGACTGCGGCCATACGCGCTTGGGCGAGACGCCTGCCTGCTTGATCTCATCGATCATCTGCTGGGCGTACATTTCCTGCGTATACGTGCCTTGATAGGGCATCGGGACCTGAGGCGCCTTCAGCTCGGGCGTTATATCGACGCCCAGCTTCTTCGCAAGCTCGATGTGCTCCTTGAAGGTCATCAAAGTCCCGGTCGCGCTGTAAGCCTCTGTGCGCCAATCGGGTGTGCCCTTCTGATATTCCTCAGGCGTCGTGGCCTTAGGATTGAATCCGTCCATTTTTCCCTTGAGCATCTTGAATTCGGCAAGGGTGAGATCACTCGTGCAGCATTTTGCTGTTGCGGGCTGGCCGGACGATGCATTCGCTGGCGTGAAGGGCACCGAGCATTTCTTGGCGAGTGAGGGGATCGTCAAAATGTTTGTCGTGGAGTGAAGGTCGCATTGGTCGTGGCGGCAAACGAGCTGGCGGTCCTTCGTGAAAGTCACGTCGCATTCGATGATGCCAGCGCCCATGCGCACGGCAGCTTCATAGGATTCCTTAGTGTGCTCGGGGAATTGCAAGGCCGCTCCGCGATGGCCAATCGAAAACTTGGTGCGGAAGAGCGGTCTTTCCGAGCATGCCTTGAGGCGCGTCTTGAGCGGCCCCGGCGGGAGCTGATCCACAAGATAATAGGGGCGGGGGCCAACCTGGACGTTATAGTTCGCCGGCAGCAAAGCCGGAGTTCCGGCTCCATCGTCTTGAGCATTTGCGGCAGTGGCTGGCGCCGCGAGCAAGACAAGCGTCAGGATCCTGACGGGCTTGAGGCAGGAATGCAAAGAGTTTTCGAAGCGCATCGCGAAACCTCGCTGTGAAGCTAGAGGATGTCGCGCGCTCTTTAGCCGGGCCCGGTAACTCCTATATGACGTGAGCGTGCCGCTTTGGTTTCACCTTATGCTTGCAGTTGGGCCAAGCGCGCCGCCTAGGCTGCCAAGCCTTGGGGCTTGACATCATTCCGGAGCATTTTCGGCCGGATCGGGGTGCTTCATGTCGAAGCCAAACATGTCGAAGGCGGCCTGCATATGCGGCGGCAAAGGCGCAGTTACATCGAGCGTCCCCCCGCGGGGATGCGGCAGGACAATGCGGCGCGCAAGCAGCTGAAGCTTTTCCGCCAGAGGCTCAGGAATCGACCGCATCGGATCTCCATGGGGCGGCTCATCGCCTGCGGCACGGCCATACTTCCGGTCGCCGATAATCGGGTGGCCTATGGCCCCGGCATGGGCGCGCAATTGATGCGTGCGCCCTGTGACCGGCTTCATCGAAAGCCAAGCAAGCCGCGGCGGGGCTTTATCGACGATTGCGTAATAGGTCAGCGAATGGCGCGCGTCCTCCTCGCCATGCCGTGCAACGCGCATTTTCTCTTTTTGCGCACGGGCATCACCGCCATCCCGGCCAGAGCGGGCCTCCCCCATGCCTTCCCCTTTGGCAAGATAGAGCGAGATCCTGCCCTGGGCAGGCTTGGGAACGCCTTCGACCAGCGCCCAATAGATCTTCCGCGCAAGACGCGAGCGGAATATCTCGCCAAGTTCGGCTGCTGCCTTTCTCGTCTTCGCAACAAGTAAAACCCCGGAAGTGTCCCGGTCAAGCCTATGGACCAGCACGGGCCTCTCGCCGCGTTCATCCGGCAGGGAAGCGAGCATGCCGTCAATGTGGCGGGTCATTCCGGACCCCCCTTGCACGGCGAGCCCGCCCGGCTTGTTCAGCACCAGAAGGTCACGGTCTTCAAAAAGCACCATGCTGCGAAGCGCCCGCGCATCGGCCTCGGAAATCTCCCGCGCCCGGACAATTGCGGGCGCGGCAATCTTCAAGGGCGGCACGCGCACGCTCTGGCCCTTGATCAGCCGGGTTGCGGTCTTGACACGCGCGCCATCGACGCGAACCTCGCCGGTTCGCACAATTTTATTGAGATGGGAAAGAGAAAGCGAGGGCATCCGCCGCTTGAACCAGCGGTCTAGCCGCATGCCCTCTTCGTCTTCGCCAACCTCGAAGGTCTGTACAGCCACAGGCAGCTCCGCCTGGGCCCGCCGCCGAGTTCGAGAGCTAAATTAGCTGCAGGTCGACCGCCTTCGGGCCCTTTCCTTTCTTGTCAGGTTCGATTTCATAGCTTACGCGCTGGCCCTCGTTCAAGGCGTGCAGGCCCATGCGCTCCACCGCAGTGATGTGGACGAAGATATCGCGCCCGCCGCCGTCGGGCTTGATGAAGCCGTATCCCCTTTCTGTATTGAAAAATTTCACAGTTCCCTGCTGCGGCATCGAACGCAGTCCTCCCCGACAGTTTTTCTTTCTTGTGGCGCAAGGCAAAGGTTGCCGCCTCTGCGCCCGCGCAGAAGCGCTGCCGCGCCCCGATCTTAGAAGGTGGTGCAGCCGGGCCGTTTGGCAAGCCGCCCTAATGCCCCTCCAGCCAATTGATCGAAAATCCAGGCTCTCCCGCGCCGAGGCAGGCCGCAAGCCAGGGAAGAATGCGCTTGGCCTCGCTAGGCAGAAGATAGGGAGGATTGACGATGAACGCGCCACACCGCGCTAGGGGAAGCTGCAGCGCCGGGCGGCTCACCTGGAATTCGAGGCGCAAGATCCGCTTGATGCCCCGCTGCGCCAGGTTTCGGCCAAAGGCTGCCGCGGCCGCCGGATCCTTGACAGGATGCCAGATCATATAGATGCCGCCCGGCCATTTGCGCCACGCCTTCCCGAGGGTGTCTGCCGCTGCTTCAAACTCCCCGGGATCCTCGAAGGGCGGGTCGATGAGGACGAGCCCGCGCCGCTCTTTGGGCGGAACGAAAGCGCGAAGCCCCATGTAGCCATCCATGGCAAAAAGCTTCACCCCCGGCTCTCCGCCGAGAACGGCCTTCAGCTTTTCGAATGCGCGCGGATGCAGCTCGCACAAGAGCATTTTGTCCTGGCGCCGCAGCAACGCCTTTGCGATCAAGGGCGAGCCCGCATAGTGCGGCGGGTCCTTCTGAAGAAACGGCGCCTCGATCTCGAGATAGGGGCCAAGAAGCTCTCGCAGAGGGGGGGCAGGGCTGGCCGGAGCAAGCCTGCCGATGCCGCCGCTCCACTCGGCCGTTTTGCCTGCTCCGGCGCTTGCAAGCTCGTAAAGGCCGCTCCCGGCATGAGTCTCAATGTAGCGGAAGGCAGCCGGCTTCGCGCGGAGATATAGGAGGATGCGGCTCAGGAGGATGTGCTTAAAGACATCGGCGAAGTTTCCGGCATGAAATTCGTGACGGTAGTTCATGCCGGGGCGCCCAGGGAGCGGCGCATTATTCTGTCCTGCCCGGTGCGGCCTTTTGAGCGCTTAGAGAGGAGGCGGCACGCGGACTTCCCGCGACCTGCATCCTTCCCGGCTGATGCCCGGGCAGACGCGGAAGCCGCGCAAATCTTTTGAGAAGCAAATTCTCACCTCCTCAAGAACACCGCCCTTGCAAACCACGCCCAGCATCCCAGGCCGCAGACGCGGATTGGCAGCGGTGAAGGCGCGCATGATGTCGAGCGGGGTCCAAGTCTGCATCTCTTTAGCCGCGGCGAAAGAAGGAGGAATCGTGACCTGCTCGCGCGCCCGGCGCACATCGGCGAAATAATCCCCTGGGCTTTTGCCCGAGCAGGTTCCGTGTTTCTGCCATTCATGCCGGGCGAGCCCCTCGCTGGGGAAAAGCCCTTTCGCGCTTTCAAGCGCGACGCGCGAAGGCTGCCGCGCTGCCGGGCCGCAATCCGCCGGATAGCCTTGCTCATATTGGGGCCAAAGCCCATGCACAACGAAGCCGAGCCCTGCGCCTGGGGCGCATTGGTTCGGAGAGCGCGTGGCGGCGGGCGTTTCGCAAAAGCTTGCGGACCAGGAGAGGGCGAGAACATAATAATCAAAATCGCCGGGGGCGCTCACAGGCCGGCCCGCGCTTTGCGCGGCAGAGGCAGCTCCCGTAAAGGCGCAAGCGGCAAGGCCGAGCGAAAGACAGGCGGCAAGCCTGCCCATAGCTTCAGATCCTAACCGCTGCGGGCGGCGCCCCTTCACGGGCGCGCCGCCTTGCATTCCGGCGCGAAGACGTCGTTCCGGTCGAGCCCTTCGACGCACCAGGTTACCCCGAAGCCAAAGCCAATAATGCCCTGATCCTCGTCGATGGAATAATAGACTTGATGCGATTTCGCATTGTTCATGTAGGCGCGCGCGCTGCAATAGCGCCGCGGAATGTAATCCAGCCCATTCGTTTTGTACCCAAGCTCCCGGACGTTTTCGAAGCCGGCGATCTCAAGCCCTGTCTCCCAGAACCAGGACTCGCGGTCATGAAAGCGCCCCTGGATCCTCTCGAAGACGGCAGGATCGTTGCAGGCGGGAAGATCATTGGTGAAAGGGATATAGCGTCTTTCTGCGGGCACAAGCGGCCGCGCGGCGGAAGGCTCGGCGAACACCGCGAGCAATACGCCTGCAGCGAGGGCGGCCGCAAACGCTTTCCTGGAATCAAGCATCAAAGGCTTGCCCAAGATCTCTTTTGCCACAAAAAACAAGACGCTTCCCTCTCCCATGGCCCGGCAGCGCGAAGGGCGGCCGTCATGTGCGGTTATAGACGTCCTGCAGCCGGACGATATCATCCTCCCCGAGATAGGATCCCGTCTGCACCTCGATCAATTCAAGATCAATGCGGCCTGGATTCGCCATCCGGTGCACGCAGCCGATCGGCAAATAGATCGATTCATTCTCATGGACGAGGTGGACCTCGCCGTCGCGGGTGACCTCGGCCGTTCCCTTGACGACGATCCAATGCTCGGCGCGGTGAAAATGCTTCTGCAGCGACAGGCGCGCGCCAGGTTTCACGACGATGCGCTTGACCTGATAGCGCGACCCAAAATCGACCGATTGATAATAGCCCCAGGGCCGGTAGGATCGCTTGTGCTCCAGCGCCTCTGGCCGGTTCTCGCTTTTCAGGCGGTCAACCAAATGTTTGACTTGGTCGCCGTGCGCCTTATCGAGCACGAGAACCGCATCCTGGGTTGTCACAACAATCACGTCGCTGACGCCAACGACCGTCGTCAGATGCTCAGCCGAGCGGACATGGACATTTGACGCGTTCATGACGATGCCGCGGCCCCGGATCGAATTGCCGCTTTCGTCGCGCTCCGAGAGTTGCCAGACCGCCCGCCAATTGCCGACATCCGACCAGCCAATGTCGGCGGGAACAACGGCGGCTTTATCTGTGCGCTCCATGACCGCATAGTCAATTGACTTCTTTGGCGCACGGGAGAAGGAATCTGCGTCGAGGATGAGAAAATCCAAGTCCTGCTTCGCATGGGCGACAGCCTCTGCCGCCGCGCCCGCTATTTCAGGCTCGAATTTCTGCAGCTCCTGCTGCATGACATCCGCACGGAAGAAGAAGTTCCCCGAGTTCCAGAGATAATTCTCGGTGAGATATTGCACGGCTTTTTCGGCATCGGGCTTTTCAACAAAAGCCTCGACTTTGAGCACGGCGCCTTCCGGGGTCACGGCCTTTCCTGGCCGGATATATCCAAAGCCGGTTGCCGGCTCATCAGGCTTGATGCCGAGCGTGACGATATAGCCTTGATCGGCAGCCTCTGCCGCTTTCTTGCACAAGGCCAGGAACTCTTCCCGGTAACGGACCACGTGATCGGCCGCGAGCACTGCCACAACGGTCTCAGGACCGGTTTGCGCGGCAAGCTCCGCGGCAACGGCCACCGCGGGCCCTGAATCGCGGCGGACAGGCTCCAGAACGATTCGCGCGCTGCGCCCGATTTTTTGAAGCTGTTCCGCGACAAGAAAACGGTAATCGTAATTAGAAATGACGATCGGCGTGTCGAACGCTCTGTCATCGAGCATCCCCGCCACCATCTGAAAGGTGGACAAAGGCCCGACAAGTGGAATGAATTGCTTCGGCAGGCTCTCGCGCGACTCTGGCCAGACCCGCGTTCCTGCGCCTCCGCACATGATCACCGGAAGGATTTTCACCTGGTTCCGCTCCTTACGCATTAAATGCCAATAACCTAATTCAATCTATTCTCAAACTTCGTTTTCTATTCTGACCGGCGCGCCGTCCTTGGGGAGTGCTGCGCAAGCCTGCCCCTTGCTTTTGATGCCGCTGCAAAACTCCCGCCACGCTCGTGAGCCACGAATTTCCAAAAGCACGAATTTCCAAAAGACCGTGTCTCCGATCAAGTCAGCTTGCTTCCCGGAAAGCGTGACCCTCCCCAAAGGCACAACTTGCGATACATAGTGAAATACTATTTCACATCCAAGATGGGGGATGATTTCTCACACCTTTTGGCGCAAAAATAGACCTGCCTGCGGCATGTGCACAGCGGCCGCTTCCTCCGGCCTTGCGGGAAGAGGAGTTTTGCTCAAGGCTGCAGCGTCTCTTGACGCAGGCGCAAGACCCGGAGATTCACTAAAGACCTATAGCGGGACGGGAGGATGCGCATGAGAAAAAGTGCGGCATTGAGCCTCTGGGCAGGCGTCACCTCCCAGCCGGCGCAGAGCGGCGGGGGAGGGAGCCCGGCTTCTTGTGGTCTTTTTTGCTTGATGCTAGCCATCGGAGCGCTCCAGGCTTGCTGCAGCGGCGCAGCGGCCGCGCAGAACACGTTGCGAGTGGTTAACAATTGCCCTTATCCGGTCTGGATCGAGCAGCAGAAACTGCCAAGGGCGCCATCCGTCGTCCATATCCCCTCCAAAGGCAGCCACACTTATCTCATTCCGCTGAGCGGCCCGCAGTCGACGCGGTTCTGGCCAAAGACGGGCTGTGATGCGGCGGGCAGCAATTGCACTTTGGGGCAAAGCTCTCCGACTTGCCCGGCCAAAGGCTGCGCGCCCCCAGTCGATTCAAAGCTTGAAATCAGCTGGGGCTGCCTTGCGAGCTCTTGCGGCGGGAAGAACAACGAGACGTTCTTCAATTTGAGCCAAGTCGATGGCTTCACGCTGCCCTACTCCGTTCAAGCGGCGGGCGCGGGCAGCAATTGCCGCAGTGCTTCCTGCCCGGCAATGTCCTACACAGCATCATGCCCTGCGGGGGAGGATCTTAGCACCGGCGGTCATTTTCCGGCGCTCAGGAATCAAAATCTGAGGGTCTTGGATCCAGTCACGAAGCGGCCCGTCGGGTGTTTTTCACCCTGCGGCAAGCTCACCTTCGCAAAGGCTTTTGGCGGCTATGCGCTTGCTGCCAATACCCCCCAGGCTGGCTTTTATTGCTGCCAGGCAATCCAAGGCAAGAACCCCATCCCCTCTCTCAACCCCGGTGCGCCAGAGGGGTGCCGGGCGGGACCGGTTCCCAAGACGAAATATGTGAAATTCATCGATTCGGCTTGCAACAATCAGGTATATGGCTATGCCTATGACGATACTCATGGAATTCGAAACTGCATCGGCCCGGCGCGTATCGTCTTCACCATCTGCCCCAGGCAGCCGGGCGCCGCGGACTGAGGCATCTGACGGATTGAACCATAGATATGGTCTTTAAGACCTGCTGCACCGCTTGTGTCGCCGCGGCAGGCCAGACCGTCTTGCCGCCTTCAGGACTCTTTATGGATCACGCCGAGCGGTCTGGAATCCCGGAAGGCATTGTCCTTGCCCGATGAGCTTTTAGCGCTCATGCGCGATCCCTCCTCGTGGCTGGCGCTTCTGACGCTCGCCGCGATGGAGATCGTGCTGGGCATCGATAATATCGTCTTCGTTGCGCTTCTTTCCTCGAAGCTTCCCCCGCCTCAGGGCGTGCGCGCGCGGCGGGTCGGCCTTGGCCTTTCGCTTGTTTTCCGGCTATGCCTCCTTGCAGGCGCGGCCTATGCCATCCGGCTCACCGCGCCTGTTTTCGCGGTCTTTGAGCAGAGCTTTTCCTGGCGCGATCTTATTCTGATCGCAGGCGGCTTCTTTCTCGTCTTCAAGGCAACTGCGGAGATTCATCACAGCGTCGATCAGGGCAGGAGGAAGAGCGGCACGCCGAAGCCGCGCTCTTTCGCAGCAGCAGCAGCGCAGATCGTTTTTCTTGATCTCATCTTCTCCATCGACAGCATTATCACGGCAGTCGGCATGACTGAGCATATTCCCATCATGTTCGCTGCGGTGGTGATTGCGGTTGCCGCAATGCTCGCGGCCTCCGGCCCGCTGGCCAGTTTCATGCAGCGCAATCCAACGATCGTGATGCTGGCCCTCGGCTTTTTGCTTTTGATCGGAGCAACTCTTATCGCCGACGGATTTGGCTATCATTTTCCGAAGGGATACATTTATACCGCAATGGCGTTTTCTGCTGCGGTCGAAGGTCTCAATATGCTTGCGCGGAGAAGCCGCCTGCCAGAGCCGCCAGAAGAAAGGTCTGCGGAGCCAAAGAGCCGCGCAGCGGCGAAGCAGCCGCCGGCACGGCGCAGGCGCAGGCGGCCGCCAGGATGAAATGGCCAAGGGCGGCACAGGCAAAGTGACAGCTGAAAAAGAGGCAATCGCCGATGTCCTTTTGCCTCTAGCCACCGGTCATCCTTATTCCTACCTAGTTCCGCCCGGCATGGCGGCAACGCCTGGCAGCTTCGTTGAGGTGCCGCTCGGCACGAAGATCACAGGCGGCGTTATCTGGGCGCTCCGCCAACACGCGCCGGAGCAGCCCAATCTCAAAGCCATTGCCCGAAGCCTCGATATTCCGCCCCTTCCTGCAAGTCTGCGAAGCTTCATTGATTGGGTTGCGCGCTGGACCTTGAGCCCGCAAGGCATGGTTCTGCGCATGGCGGCGGGCACGCCCTTGCAGGCAGGGCCGGAACCGGCAAAGACCGGCGTGCGCCTCAGAGATAAGCCGCCGCCGTTCCGTATGACTCCGGCAAGGCAAAGGGTCCTCGCTTCGGCCGGCGGCGGTCTCGTTTATTCCAAAGCCGCGCTTGCGGAAGCCGCTGCCTGCTCTCCCAGTGTCGTCGATGCGCTGATCAGTGAAGGCGCGCTCGAAGTGATCCCGCTGCCTTCGGAGTCCGCGGGGCGCTCCTGCGATCCCGGTTATGCGCCGCCCCTTCTCGAGCCCGCGCAAAAGGAGGCTGCCGCATGCCTCGCCGCACGGGTGCGGGAACGGAAGTTTTCCGTCACTCTGCTCGAAGGGGCCACGGGCGCGGGCAAGACCGAAGTCTATTTCGAAGCCGTGGCGGAAGCCCTTGCCGCCGGGCTTCAAGCGCTCGTTCTTCTGCCGGAAATCTCCTTGACGGCGCAGTTCCTCGACCGCTTTGCGAGCCGTTTCGGGGCCCAGCCAGCGGAATGGCATTCGGCTCTGAGCGCGCGCAAGAGGGAGCGGGTATGGAGGGGTGTGGCAGAGGGCACGGTCAAAGTTGTCGCAGGCGCGCGCTCGGCGCTGTTTCTACCCTTTGCAAATCTTGGCGCGCTCATTGCCGATGAAGAGCACGACCCTGCCTACAAGCAGGAGGAGGGCGTTGCCTATCATGCCCGCGACATGGCCGTGGTGCGCGGCCAGATCGAGAAGGCGGCAGTCATCCTCGTTTCGGCGACACCGTCCATCGAAAGCCGCGTGAATGCGGCGCATGGGCGCTATAGGCATATCCGGCTTGCGGCGCGTTTCAATGCGAAACCTCTGCCCGCGATCGCGGCGATTGATCTTCGCGCCGGGCCGTTGCCGCGCGGAAAATGGATCGCGCCAAGGCTGGCCGCAGCGATCTCTCTTGCGCTTTCGCGGCACGAGCAGGCGCTGCTCTTTCTCAACCGGCGCGGCTATGCGCCTTTGACGCTTTGCCGCGCCTGCGGCTACCGGTTCCAATGCCCGGACTGCACCGCTTGGCTCGTCGAGCACCGTTTCCGCCACATGCTGATCTGCCATCATTGCGGCCATGCGGAACGGCGGCCCGAAGCCTGCCCCGCCTGCGAGTCAAAAGACTCGCTCGCCGCCTGCGGCCCTGGGGTCGAGCGGCTGGCGGAGGAAGCCGCGGAGCTTTTTCCCGGCGCGAGAATTCTCACCCTCTCCTCGGACTTTCCAGGAGGCGCGCAGCGCCTGCGCGCGGAAATAGACGCAGTCGCGCGCGGCGCCTGCGATATCGTGATCGGGACCCAGCTCGCCGCAAAGGGCCATAACTTTCCCTTTTTGTCTCTCGTGGGCGTGATCGATGCCGACATCGGCCTCGCCTCGGGCGATCCGCGCGCCGCAGAGAGGACCTTTCAACTCCTCCAGCAAGTGACGGGGCGTGCCGGGCGCTTCGAGACCGAAGGCCGGGCATTTTTGCAAACCTGGCAGCCGGAGCATCCTGTGATCCGCGCGCTCCTCTCGGGCGACAGCGATCGCTTCTACGAGGAAGAGACGGAGCAAAGGCGCCGCGCGGGCTTGCCGCCCTTCGGGCGCCTGGCTGCGCTCATCATCTCGGGAAAGGATAGTGCTGCGGCGGAAGCCCATGCCCGGATGCTCGCGCGCGCGGCTTATGCCCTTCCGCCCTCAGCAAGCTGGGCGGTCGCACCGGCTGGCGCGCCATTGAAGGGCCATGATCTGACGCTTCTCGGCCCCGCCGAGGCGCCACTTGCGGTCATTCGCGGCCGCCACCGCTTCCGCCTGCTGGTGCGGGCGGCGCGCTCCGCGGATCTTCAGGGATTTCTGCGCGCCTGGCTCGCGGCAGGGCCGAAGGAAAAGGGCGGCGTGCGGGTAACGGTTGACGTCGATCCGCAAAGTTTTTTGTGATTTGGGCGGCCGCGGGAGCGGATGCTAAGAGGCAAGCTGCACCTTGGGGCTGGCTGCGTGCCAGAAGCGAGGAGGCTGCATCAGGGATGCTGTAAAAAAGGGAGAAACCGATGCTCCACCGGATTTTGGCTGCTGGCTTTGTTTTAGCGAGTCTTGTTGCCTTTCCTCCCGCCTCCTGGGCGCAGGAGCCGGCACCCGCGCCTGCGCAGGCGCCGCCAGCAGCGCCTCCTGCTGCAACGCAGCCTCAGTCCATGGCTCCCGGCATGGCGCCTAGCCCTGGCCGGGGCGGGGGTATGATAAAGACCTATTGCCTCGAGGACATTCGCCGCCTCTGCAAGGGCATGAAGCCCGGCGGGGGGCGGATTTTGAATTGCCTCAGGGAGAATCAAAACGGGCTAAGCGTTGGCTGCGCCAAGGCGCTTGAGGAGATGAAAGCGCGAAAAGGGGGGCAATAGCCCCCCGGATTCCAGCTCCTGCGATCTGCTCAGGCCATCAGGGTTCAAGCCTTGCGCACGAAGCCCTTTCCCTTTCAGGCCCGGCCCGCGCTCTGCAGCCTATCTTTTTCGCGCGCGCGCAGCTTGTAGGCAAAGACGAGAAGGGTTGCGCCGAAAACCGTGGCATAGGCGCCGACCCACCAAGTCACGGCCAGCGCGCCGAACACAGGCGCCAACACCAGGATGATCCCAAAGACGATTGACGCGATCCCGCCGAAGGCGAGCCACCACTTGCCATGATGCCGCGTCACATCGAAAGCGGCGCGAAGCTCGAGCACGCCTGTCACTATCGCCCATGCCGCCAAAAGGCCGACAAAGACGAAGACCGTGAGGCCCGGCATGACGGCGGCAATGATGCCCGCGAGGATGCCAACAATCCCCTCAAAGGTCAGAAATCCCCAGCGCTCGCTCTTCCTTGCCGCCCGCACGGCCGACATAATGGCGAAGACGCCGTCAATGATCAGATAGATCGAGAACAAAGTGACAAGCGAAAGCAGCGTCGGCCCCGGAAACAGAAAGGCGATCAGACCAATGACGAGCCCTAAGACGCCGCGCGCCGCCACCACCCACCAGTTATGGGCGAGGGTCGCGCTGAGGCTCAGATCGAAATCCGGCTTGGGTTCAAGGAAACTCATTGGGGCTCCTTTCAAGGAAAATGGCCGCGGGTTTATCCCCGGGCCTGCTTGACGCTAAACGTAGTCCGTCACAGAAAAACGTCGAGAGGTGTTGACCTTTGTCAAATTTTTGCGCATGGCGCTTTGCGTCTGCCCATCCAGGTCTTTGCGGCTGGCCTCTGACGCCCTGCGCGGCGGCGCGCGGGGCTTTGGAGCGGTGTCCGGGCATCAGCGAAACGGCCGCGAACGGCTGGAAAGGAGCATGATGGATCCTGCTGCCGGCTTGCATGACGGGCCGCAGGCCGGGGATATTACCGGCCGGGAAACTGATCCCCGCTGGCGCCGCTTGCAGGAAATCATCCGCCTTTATTCTCTGAAACGCGGCGAGTTCAAATTATCGTCTGGCCGCTGCAGCACTTATTTGTTTCAGCTCCGGCAGACGACGCTTCTGCCCGAGGGCGCGGCGCTGATCGCCGGAATCATCGTCGATTACATGAAGCGGCTTCATCTCGCTTCGATCGGCGGCTTGGAGCTTGGCGCCGTGCCAATCGTCTCGGCGGTCGCCGCGGTGAGCCATTTGCGCGGTTATCCGGTTGACGCATTCTTTGTGCGCAAGGTTCAAAAGGAGCATGGCGCGCGCGAAAGAATCGACGGTCATTTGCGGGCAGGCGCCGAGGTGCTCATGGTTGATGATGTGGCAACGACCGGCGGCTCGATCTTGAAGGCCGTCGAGGGGATGAAAAGCGAATATCCCGGCGCCCATGTCCGCCGCGCGCTTGTTGTGGTCGACCGCGAGGAGGGGGCGGCGCAGAATTTGGCAGCGGCAGGCATCGAGCTTGCGGCGATCTTCAAGCGCCGCGACTTCCCCGAGATTTGACGGCAGGCGCCCAGGGCGCCGTCACTCCCGCAAAGAATTGAGGGAGTCCATCCTTTTGGAATAGGAAATTCCCAGCAGCGATCTTATCGCCGCGCTGCGCTTGCGCCAAACCGCGCCTTCGCACATGAGCGCGCCTTGCCCATGCCCTTTTGCGCAATCAGCCAATCTTACAAAATTGTTTCACGTGAAACATTTTTGGGGGGTCCCCCAGTAACGTCCATCGCTCCACCGGTCCCAACATCTAGTGTCAAGCGAATATCGCATATCTGCGACCAAATGCCGCACACAAAATCTGGTATGTCATCATATGCATAAGTCCGGCCGTGAGCGCATCTCAGC